>NZ_JBQKKM010000007.1:0-134260 GCF_052116745.1 Niallia sp. Sow4_A1
CTTATCAGAAATGGATTCTTTTTTCATTTATCAAGTGAATTAACATTTAACAAAAAAGCTTATTGGAATAACGATTGTAACCAATTAATGATTTTCTATGAATAATTCAGGTTATTAAAAATAGATATTAAAGTCGTTTAATTTCTGACTTGTACCAGCAACTTAGATTGTCTTTATATCTACATTCAATCCTTTAATAAGTTTTTCGTATTCCTTGAAATCTTCTTCCTTCATAACAAGATTTAATTTCTCCATATGATTTTCATGAACATTTGCGATTTCATTTGTTGTAGATAGCATAACCCACATTAAAGGTGCTTCATTATCAACCACTTTACCAATAACATCTTTATATTTTCCTTCCATAATAATTACTAAATCTTCATTTTTGAATTTTCCCATGATTATTTAAACCCCTTTCCTAGTTCCTTCTTGAATACAATTTGTTAAACAACTTTATTATGAATATGGCTGATACGGATAACGTAGTCATAAGGGTTTGAAACTATATTTTTAAATAACTTTATTATCATTAAACATTTTTTTAAGTAGAATTTTGTATTATATGAATTATACTTTGTATAAATGATTCCTGGAACCTCTAAGTCGTTCATTATTATTACGTTATTGTTACTTGGTCGAACTAGCATTCTCTCCTTCTCAAGATCGGAAACTCTAATAATAACTTTATACTTTCTAGGTGAATTTTCATGCATATGTGAAAAGTAATAAGAATTGAAATTTGGCTCCATATTTTGTTCCTCTTGATGAAACCATATGTAGTTTTTTCTTTTATTTTTAAATTTCATTACATAATTTGTCTTGGCACTAATTTTAGCTTTCAATCTAATTTTACCTGTTTGTAAAAAATACTGATAGTCTTCATCAGATATGGAATTAGTGTAATGTATTAAGTGCCTATCTTTGATTTCCTCATATTCATTTGAAGTAATAGGATAAACATAAAAATTATTTGTTTTTCTTAGATAAAATTCATATGAAATAAATAATAGAATGAATAGAGCACATGTTAACAATTTTTCCTACAAGTAGGTTTGTAACCAATATTAAAGAAGTGAGTAGGAAAACATAAATGAAAATAGATAAAAATGCCATTGGTAGATGTACTAATAGCCTTACAGTTCCTAACCTCTTATTAAAAAAACTCACAAATTGTTCCCTCTTTCTAATTTTGAATGTTACTCCGCATCCTTCTTTTCCACACCAAACCAAACTTCCATTGCGTCCTTTGAAAGTATCCACTCTTTTTTGGTATCAAATTTACTTTGGTGGTATTTTAACAAGCCGAGTTCAATCATTTTTTCTGTTTTTTGCCATTTTTTTTTATTTGATGGTTTTAAATAGTTTCTTATAGTATCGGCAGGAACACCCCACCTTTCAGCTGCTTCTGAAACCGTCATAAAATTATCAATTGTTTTCTTCATAAAAAGATCCTTTCTATGCTGTTTCTACTACCATTTTAAACCGTATATGGTTATAATACAACCATATATAGTTTTTTAAAGGAGTTTGATTATGATAAAAAATTTTAAATGTCAGTATTGTTATAATGATGAAGTAGAGGCTCTTACCTTTAATAAAGATAAAACTGGATATTGGTGTGAGGAATGTGATGGGTTTACTTTAGTTAATCAAAAGGATACAGGAAGGTATTTACTTATATTAGAAGATTCCTCTGGAAAAAACGAATCCATTGCATCTACTATTAAGTTTAGAAAGAGACTCTCACCTTTACGTTATCCTGGTGGTAAGAGTAAAATGGTCAATTACATATATAATCAACTCGATAAGAAAAAAATGAATCACTTTGTTTCACCATATACAGGTGGTGGAAGTGTAGAATTCGCATTGTTAGAAGCGGGCGTTATTAACCACTTACATATAAATGATAAGGATTTTGGTGTATACGCCCTTTATTGGGTAATTTTTAATATGCCATTTGCTTTAACGGAACGATTGAAAACATATACTCCTTCACATGAGGATTTTTACAAAGCACAACTTACTATTAAGAAGGACTTTGACAAAATAAACATCGTTGAGGCAGCATGGAATACTTTGATTGTTAACAGGTTAGCTTATTCCGGAATATATAATGCTAATCCACTGGGAGGAAAGAAAGGTACACCGCAACAATTAACTTCTAGGTGGAATCCAGATGAACTAATAAGACGAATAGAAAAATTACATTCCTTTTCAGACCAAGTAACGATAACTAATCAGGATGCTTGTGAAATGATTGAAGAGAGTTATTGGTGGGATCAAACTACTATTTTTATTGATCCCCCATATGTCAATAAAGCCTCTTCACTATATCGATGTTATTACAAAGAAGAGGATCACATTAAACTTAATTGTTTATTAGATACTTTATATCATGGTTTTGATGGTGCGGATTTAATTATAACTTATGACAATAATGAATGGCTGGAGAGCTTATATTTATACCCAACTGTTAAAGCTGTATCAAGAGCTTACACCGTTTAAATATCAAGAACATTTTAAAATCGTCGATAATAATAGTAGATAAGAAAGGGGATTGTAAATTATAATGAGTTGGCCGTTTAGTAAAGAAAGATTATTTTTATATCTCTCATATGTTATATATAGTTTTATAGTTATCTATGCTATTACATACATATATCCAAATTACTTTAATGAAACGATAGTTATATTCCTTGCTGTAATGTTTTTCAGTTATGGTGCATACTTGATATCTCGCTTAACTGGTGTTTATAAAAAGGTGCAGGAAATCGAGGGGGAAATTTATCGACAAGAAATTAAGAAAGCATATGCTCATTTCTACTCAGAAAAAAAGAGCGATATTAGGAATTCTGCTTCTTCAAAGGAAACGAAAGTGGAAAAAGAGGAATGGATAGAATTCGAGAAGGCTCAATGGTCTTGGAAAGGGAAAACCAACCGTGAATTAACAGCTGCAGAGAGGTATTTCAAAACTGAAAATAGTTTAAGACGGATAAATACTTTCGATAGGATTATAAATCTCATTTCTTCTCATTGTTACGGATTCTTTATTTTAGTTAATCCTCTCTATGCTTTTCTAACAACTATTCCAGTAGTTATTATTTCATTAGTACTATTTTTAATCTACAGAAAACTAAGAAAAAAATTACAGGAATTGTATATTGAAGTATACCCCGAAAATGTACGAGAGACATTGGAGAGTCTTGGTATAAAATAAAATCCCCCTTTAAGGGGGGATTAGGCTCTATGCCCACCAACCAATTTGGAACGGTGTACAGCTGTCCCTCCTGGAGTATAGGAGACTGCCCTTAGTAAAGAGGTGGGGCCAAATTTATTTCTTAATTCGTCTACTACATAACCTATTTTTCGTTTTTTCCAACTATTAGTATCAAAAAGATCCAATTGCACTTCGTAATCATCTACGAGTTTGGACAAACTAACAGATATTTGTCTAACAATTTGTCCGCGATAATTTTCTCTCATAATATCCAAACATACCTTATATATATCCATGGTTGCATTAGTAGGATTTTCGATTGTTCTTGACCGATTAAATCCCCCACCATACTCATCTCGACTATATCCTAACCCAAAACTTATAGAGCGAACCGCATGATGATTTTTTCTTGCTCTTTTACATACCTCTTCGCACATTTCTAATACTACAGTTTCTATCTCTCTTCTTTCCTTGTAATCCCGAAGTAATATTTGACTTTTACCGTAACTGACTTGTCCAGCCATAATTGGTGAACCAATTTCGGATAAATCTATTCCCCAAGCATGATGAAACAATTGGTTTCCCAATATTCCAAACTTATTTTCCAGTAATTTTAAATCGTATCTAGCAAGTTGCCCTATAGAAAATATCCCCATACTGTTTAATGTTTTTTCAGTTCGCTTACCAATCCCCCACATTTCACTTAATGGTGATATTGGCCATAATTTCATTTGTACATCATTGAAAGTCCAAGTTGCAATACCACTATCCACCTTTTTAGCTTCTAAATCTAGACACAGTTTTGCCATAAGCATATTTGGACCGATTCCTACTGTACAGGGGAGTCCGAAATCACTGTAAATATCATATTGAATTTGTTTAGCTATTTCTTCTGGAGTGCCCCATTTATCAGAAGGGCCAAGTTCTAAAAAGCTTTCATCGATGGAGTAAACATGTACTTTATTAGGAGGTACATATCTATAAAATAACTTAATAATTTCTGTAGATACGCGGACAAATAAGGACATCGATGGATCCACTACAACAATACGAGGATCTTTTGGAATTTCAAACTTCCGAGAACCCGTTTTTATCTTAAAATCTCTTTTCATAGCAGGAGAGGCAGCAAGTACTACACTCCCCTCCCTCTCCATATTCCCTACTACAGCTAAGTGACAAGTAAGAGGGTCGAGACCTAATAATACAGCTGATACTGATGCATAAAATGACTTCATATCAACGGCTAGTATGTTTTTATGAGGAAACTGAGAGTAGTCGAACATAAACAATCACCTATTTTGTTATTTTACTTATCATTGAAAAAGGTAAATATAAAATTTCTTCTGTTGTATCTTTAACTAATCGAAAATGCTTGTTGTTGTAATCAATGAATATGGTTTTCCCTGTTATGATTGTCTCGCCTAATGCTAGGTGGTCAAAAACATAAAAAGAAACCGAAGAATTAGTTTCCATTGCATTATAAATTGTTTCTTCTTCAAGAAAAGAATAAGTCATTACTATCTCCTCCAATTAATATAAAAATTATATAAGAACTTATGTTCGATTACAATGTTATTTTCTTACTGGAATGTGTGATTTATACTATCGAATTTCAAATAATTGATATGATGAAATGAGAAAATGGAAGAAGAAGGTGAAATAAAAATACCTGTTATTGGAGAATTTAATTGAAGATGAATAGAGAATGTTAGAGGATTATCTATCTGTGATTTTAGATCCTAACGGATTGAAATTTTTGTAGTAAGGGTATATTATAATATATAAGAATTAAACTAAAAAAACCAAGGAGCTACAACTCCTTGGACAACTACTTACGAGTGGTATGCTAAATAGTTATTTAGAAGACCCACCCTTTTGCTTCCTACGGCGCGGGGCGGGTTTTCGTTTGTTCTTCTTTTTGCTTGCAAAGCGATTTGCATAGCCTGCAGCAAGAGTAGTAAAAAAGATTTTTGCTACATCTTTGAGTAAGTCCAATACGAAATCCATTTGTATGTCACCTCCTTTCCCTCTTAGACAGGAAAAGAGTGCATACCACCCGCACCTATGTAGTTGTATCACCATTATATCACACCATTTTTTCATTAGGACAAACAAAAACCCCTTACATTGTGTAAAGGGTGTTAAATGATAAATTTTTGAAAGCTAGCACTTCTCATAAAACCTTTAGAAGTTAAACATTGATATTTAATTTCGCCCTTTAGAAGAGGGTCTAAATATACAAAGTTCTTATCTTCTCCGATAATTAATTGTTTTGAAATTTTATAAAAGGCTTCCCTTTCCTTTTTGGGGACAAATTCCACAATTCCTCTTGATTGGTTCCCTTCTTTTATCAACCATCCAAAAGAGTTTTTTTTATATCCATAAATATTTCCTATTAAGAATTGGTAATTTTTGATTTTTTGGAAAGCGAAGGTTCGACTATCTAATATATATTTAGATGAGAGTTTTTTACTTACTATCCCTTCTAATCCTAGCTCCTTCACTTTATTAAATAAGGTTAGTCCATCGTTAAATGAGGTAGCTGCTGAAATTAGATGGTCATTATCAATAATCGAACTTAAGATATCTAATCTCTTTTCTAGGGGATCATGTATTGTAGATACTCCATTAAGGAAAAGAATATCAAATGCAACGAAGTGTACGGGGATAGCTTTCGCTAGAGAAACAATTTTATCTCTTTGAGACGCTTGAAATCGTGCCATTAGGCATTCGAAATTTGGTTTGGGTATTTCACCATTCTTATCAAGAACAATCACTTCTCCGTCCAATATACATGTTTGGACAGGCAAGTTTAAATTAAGTAATTCAATGTACTTTAATGTAACATCATTTCCATGTCTGGTGTAGATAGTGATTTTCCCATGATCGTAATGGAATAAAGCTCTATGTCCGTCAAATTTCAACTGATGTATATAATTTGAATCAGTTGATATAACCTCAGATGGTTGTAATAACATTGGTTTTAAAGGAGTGTTTAACACAGATTTTTCACCTCTTCTAATATCATAACAGAGACAGATTGGTCGATAAATAGAACGTTATTGTTAAAAGAGGAATAATGTGGTGACATAACCAAGGATAAGCCCTTCAGTTTATTAGAAGGACTTAAGTGTGGTGATTCATGCTTTAAGACTAATATATAACCATCCCGTCTATTTTATGCATTTGAAGTATGTATGATTGTATTAATTTTGATTACAGTTTTATCGTGGCGAAGAACATTGACTAAACATTGGTAATAATTTATAATTCAGTTATAAGCGGTGTAGTCATTGTTTTGTTCATAAAAAGGGAGAGGGCAGTTATGAATACGATACTTACATTCCTTAACGGTTTTGTTCAATACCGAAGGGGGAAACAGACAGGTTTAGCTGGATTATTAGGACTTATTATTTTTGTTTTGGCAGTTTACAGATGGGATATTACTTATCCAATTTTAGAATCGCTAAAAATTATTGATTTCTTTGATAATTTGGGTTTGATATATGAGGGCGAACCAGGAACGACGTTGTACGCAATAATGTTATTCTTATCAAGAGCAGCAATAGTAATAATGTTTTTCTTAGCAGTAGCTTTAATTCTAAGTTTATTTTTAATGATTATTGGATCTTCTAAGTTAGGCCAAAATTTATTAGCATACGTTGTATTAGTTATTATGACACCATTGGCAGTCTTGTGGATTATAGGATATGAGATTCTTCACTTATTGGGTTTCCGAACAAAAAAGGAAAAGGCAGAGGAGTCATATGAAAACTGGCATCAAGAGACTTTTGGAGAACATTCTGATAGATATAAGGAAGAGCAATTAAAGTATGAAGAGTCTCGTCTTTCCCCTTCTGATTTATTAAAAAAATACTGCACTACTTATTATATAGAGGATACAATTAGTCAGTTAAATAGATTGCCCATGTTTGGTGATACAGTTTTCATGCTAGGAGAAACCTATGATGGATCACTCTATATCTTAATGCCTGACCCTTTATTGAAATATAATAGAAAGATGGATATCGAATATAGGAGGAACTATTCTACTCCTATTAAAGCAGTACCATTTACTGTGAAAAATGTTGTGTTAGAAAAAAAAGATGATTCTAATATCATGAAATATAGACCAGAAAAAATGGTCATTTCTTTGAAGAAAAATCCCGAGTATAATGTAAATAGTGAATTAATTAAATATGAATTTTTAGTGGATATAGACTTTTTGGATATCAAGTCTTTTTATATGCCGGATCTTGATTTAAAAGACATTAAGCATTACATTAGCTCTTTCGGCAAAAGAAATGATTATCGAAGTTATTTAGAAGATAAGGTAGAAAAGTATTTTTCTCAAAAACAACATCTTTTAAATTTTTTATATAGAGACATATCAAGCGAAAAATTTCAAGAAGTTACTAATGACCTTAAAGAATTAAATGCAACAAATGAAGATATAGTTAAAATGATAAATGATTCTCCCAAAATACTAGGAGTGAATAATGAATAAAGAAACTTTAATAGAATTGTTAATTCCTCATAAAGAACATTTAACAACGGTAGGCAAGTGGGAAGAATATGCTTCAAAGCACAACCTACCATCCTATTACTCATTAAGAAAGTTCTTTAATGATTGGAACGAAATTAGAATCGCTTTAGGAACAGAGATAAAGGGAAAATATGATCGAAATAGCCTTATTCAAATCGGAAAGGAACATAAAGAGCACGCTAAAACAATAAGAATGTGGAAAGATTACTCTGCTAATCAAACACTAGATCTTCCGTCTCCTGGTCAGATTTTAACAGTATTTAAAGATTGGTCATCGTTTAAAAATGCCATTGGAGTAGAGAATGAAAGAACTCCGAAGTATACAAAGCAAAAAATAAAAGAAATTCTTGAAGAACATAATGAATTTTTTATTTCACGTTCTCAATGGGATATATATGCTTCTGAGAATAAATTACCAACTTATAAAACAATTAGAAATCATTATACGTACGATGAAATATTGGATATAGTAGGAAAGAAAAAAGTTTTTAATTTATCAAAAGAAGAACTAATAATACTTACATTAAAACCAGAGTATTTATACAAATTTCTCAATTCTACTAAAACAAAGTGGGATGAATTTGCAAGGGAAAATAATTTACCTTCTTCATATAAGTATATAAAAACTTTCGATACATGGTTAAAAGCAAAAGAAGAAATTGATAAAGCCTATCTAACAATGTCAAAAGGTACGGAATAATTACTTTACCGTACCTTCTATTTGTTTAACTATTTCCCAAGCGGAAGTTACAATAGAATATGTGGAATGGTGATGCTCCTCTGAGTGAGCGTACTCCGAGGGAGAAATACGAATTTCTATCCTTTTAGAAAGACCGTCTGAGTATTTTAATTCTAATAATACTCTATTAGAATTAGGACCAATCCCTTCTTTCGCTTCTTTGATTTTTAATCCCTCAATACTGCCGTTTCTTGAAATTCTGTTTATTATTTCCTTTACCACTAATTCTTTGTCCTCTTCTTTTGATTGGAATAAATCCTGTGAAAGAACTTCAATATCAAATGCAGAAGTAAAATAATCAATATTATCTTGTAATAACCCAGTCATAAAGTAGTTGATGACGTTTCTCTGAGGAGAAACGTCACTATGTTCATTTGGTTCATAAAAACCTAAGTCTAACTCCATGTCACCTTTTGCATTTTTTTCTGCCCACTCCATTGTCTTTTTTTGATATTCTTTATTAAATGATACTTCCTTAGCCACATTGTTTTGCATATCTTTTAAATCAACTGGAGTAAGTTTTTGACTGGAAGAAACATTGATATATATCGCAATACAGATTGTGATTATTGAGATACTGATAATCCAAATATAATGTTTTTTCATCATTTTTCTTCTTCCATAGCTGCACTTGCCAGCTCTTCTCTTAGTATTTTCCATTGGTTAGCAGTATTTGCTTGTTCCTTTTTAATTTCTATATATTCTTGTCTTAATGTGTCCTTATCCATGGTATTAGATTCATCTGTACTACTATTATTGGCACTTTCAATTGCTGTAAGTAATAATTGATGCGAACGATTGACTAAGACAATAAGATTTTGGTGTGCCTCAAAAAGTTCTGGATTAACATCTAGTGCCTCCACGTTGGAAACTAGTTCATTTGATTTTTTTATTGTTTCTTTCATTATTGTTGCAAATTGACTATTACTTACCTCATGGGTGTATAGTCCATCTAAAGAATTGTTAAAATTTGTTAAAATACTAGTCATTTCTGTTATAAATGTTTGTAACGATTCATCGTATTCAATGAGGTAGTCTATATTATCTTCTGTCACTTTTATATTAGCTTTAGAACTTGAAGAGCATCCACTTAAAATTATTACTAACGACAAAATTAGAAAAGAAAAACGTAGTTTACTAGTACCTTTCATATACTCACCCCTATAACTTAAAATTTGATGTATAAAGCGGGATTTTTAGCATTTGCTTTATTTGCAGTCCATGCTGGTGAATGGATTTCAAAATGCAAATGAGGTCCGGTGACGTTCCCAGTACTACCCATATATCCTAAAAACTGCCCTTGTTTTACTTTTGTACCGGCAGAAACAGCTCTATTTTGCATATGTGCATATACAGTTTCATATTTCTTACCACCTATTGTATGTTGAATGTAAACAACATTCCCATATGAACTACTTAGATAGGATCTATGAACGACACCATCTGCAGCAGCATATATTTTCACGTTTGATCTACCACCTAATCCAATATCTATACCATAGTGAGTAGCACCCCATCTTGCACCAAATCCAGAAGTAACTTTTCCTGTGGTAGGTCTAATAAAACTTCCTGGATTTAGTTCTGGTGAATCAGATCCACCGCTATAACTAGCGCTTGTTTTGAATTTTTCTGACCTAGCTAGTACATCGTTAACATACCAATCTGCATGGTTATATTGATAAATTGATTTTCTCTTATCTGTAGAGTAGCCGTTCTTTGAAAGATAATTTGCTGCGGTGAAAATAGCATCTTCTAAAGTAAATGGATCTGCCTTTCCATCATTATTACCATCTACTCCGTATCCTCCACCTGCTTTAATAACATTCAAATCTGTATAATTTGTAGTATTTGAAACTCTTCCCCCTCCAATATTGTATTTCCATCCTGCCCAAGTTGCAGGAAGAAATTGCATGTGACCAACAGCTCCTGCATAAGAAAGCATTGGTTTTATTGTACTGAAGGCTGTCTCCTTACTATGAATAGCGGCTAGTGTATACCAATGTACCCCATACTTTTTTTCTGCAGCAAGGTATATAGGCATGTATTGCGGAGGTACCCCAGCTCCAGGAATTATGTCACCATCATAACTGATATCATCAAACCCATATACGCCACCATTCCCTTTCAACCAATCTATATAATTTATATCTCCTTCAAGGAAGCTATAATTTGCTTCTATAAGCATCTTATCATCCAAGCCCAGTCCCATTGAGTTTAATATTGCATCAAAATTCGCATAATCTTGTTTTACTTGTTTACTAGATTCAAAATATTGCTGTCTAGTTTTAGTTGTAGTTTTTACTTCTACAATTCTTTCAACTTTAACTGTCTTAGTTTTTAAAAGGTACACTTTAACATAACCTGAAGTGTTAATCTTATTTTTTTTCTGTCTGGTTTCTTCTGCTAGTAGTGATTTCCACGTTTTGCTGTTTGAATTATAAAATGGAAAGTAAGGATCTGACCTATCTACAAGATACATAGGGACTTCTAACGCTTTCCAATAGTCAACTTTTTTATTTTCTTTTATGGTTTTGTGGGTAATGACTGTATTTGATTTCCACGCTGTGACTTTGGGTTTATAGGTGAATATAGTTGAACCATTCCAATATTCTACAGAATTTAATTTGGTTACCATGTTTTTTGTATGTTGAACTTTCCCAACATTACATTCTTTACCTTCCTCACAAACAGTCACTTGCTTTTCTTTCCATTCATCATATTGACCATACTCAAATTCAGGAGCGAGTTTAGTAGCCATGTTTCTAATAATTTTTTTCGTTTGGGAAAGACTGTAATCTTTTTGCTCAAAAAAATCTAACATTATAGTTGAGGATATTAACCCTTCTGGTACACGATAAGGTCTTTCTAAATCACTATCCATATTCACAGTAGATTCGGATTGTTCCTTAATATACGCTTGAATTTTTGCATCATCACCACTTAAATTATCATCTGAAGTCCAAAAAAAGGATAATGCAACAGAGATGATAACAGTTACAATTATTATTCCTAAAGTTATTAAGATACCAGGAATACCTACTGTACCAATTAACCAAGCAAAAATCTGTTTTAGTACTTTTAATATTACTTTGGCTGCAACTTTTATGGCTTTTTTTGCAACCGCAGCAGCTTTTTGTTTAAATTTTTTACTGAAGGGTTTAGATAGTAATCTACCTAATCCCTTCATTCCATTTACTAATTTTTCATTTAAGGTTTCTTGAGTATTTTTGTTATCACTCATCACTTATCACCTTAAAGAACTAGTAAATGCCTTATTTCTATGCATTTCTAATTGCTTTCTTGCAAAATTACGTTTATTTGGTACAGCATATGCCATTAAATCTTCGGGTTTAAGTGAAGTTGTAAAGTCACTATCACTAAAAGAAGGAATTAATTTTTTATTTCGTACTTCACAATTAGCAGTTATTGTTTTATCATTTTGAACTCTTGCATCCCCTGGACCGTAAGGAGAAATACGATAAGTCGTTCCATTTCTAGTACCAGTCATATAACTTCTATTATGATCAATGACCATTTTGATGTTTTCCATTTCGTTTAAAGCATCTTTCATGTAATACTGTCCACTATCGACTAATTGATTGTAGCTTTGAACCTCTTGTACTACTCTTGGAGTCTTACTAGTGTTTCTATTGGTAAATAACTGGTTTGGATTTACATTAATTTTAGGTGCTGGTACTTTACCACCTCCACTGTCTAAAGAGTAGGAAGAACTTGCGGATAATAATTGACCGTCCCTAACAGTTAAATCTTGATAAACCACTTGGTTATTTTTCAGTCCAGAGTGACCTGAAGCCATACGCGAAACTACATGAGTTTGACCAGTTTTATCCCTAACTTGGACAACTGTATTCTTATTATCAGTTACCATTTGAATAGCCCCTTGTGCAATTTCAGTTTGGCCATTATCTAAAGTAACTGTTTGAGCCATATGTGCAACATCAGAAATTTCTTTTATTTGTTTATTAACTGCATTATTATATGGATTAAAACCTTTTAGACCAAAAGCCTTTGAGTTGCTCATACTTGGAGCGGCATATTTAGCCATCACTTGATAACCCCCAACTCCTGCAACCATACCACCAGCATAAGCAACAGCGTTTCGGAATTTCGCTTGCTTTTCTACCAAATTACTTGGAGTATATGTTTTAAAATCATTGGTAAAAGCCTTACTACCATCAATTAAGCTTTCCTTAGCTGCCGTCATTTTATCAGTTAAGCTTGTTAAATTTGGCTGTTTAGCAATATATGAAGTCGCCATTGCATTACCAAATGATTTAGTAGCATGACCAATTTTGGTATCTCCAACAAATTGACTTACCTCTTTAAGACCAGAGGCACCAACAACACCTTGTACTAATCCATTTCCTAGTCCAGCTGTAATACGTCCAGCTGAATTCTGAATAATTCTTTGTCCTAATGGAATGTTAGAAGGCATCGACTTTTGAACAGACGAAGTAATCTCTTGGGCTTTGCCACTTGAATCAAAGTTTTGATACGCTTGTGCGCGTGGTAGATTACTATTATTCGCAAAGGTCTCTCTAGCTTCATTTATTTTCATACTTGCTATTTGATTATTAACATAAGGAACATTCACTTCCTTACCAGAGTACATGGAAGTCCCTTTAACAGATGCAATTGAATCTTTTACATTATTAATAGAACTAATTGATTTTAACCCTTTATCAACTAACGATGGTGATGAAATACCTGTTTGAAGTTGTTGAGTAATAGCATTCATACCAGCTGTATTGTTAGAACTAATTCCCATTTCTTTTGCGATAGCTGAAGTTACTTTACTAATTTGAGAAGGAGTTCCATGAAGAACAGCATTGCTATTATCTCGGATAATATTACTAATACTTTGTTGTTTTTGTTGAACCTCAGAATTCCATGCTTTTTCTTTTTGTTGATTATGACTCGTTATCATTTCAGAAGTTGCATTGGCAGGAAGTGGATTAGACTTATCATAATTTTTCATGAAATTTTGTTTGTTGTTCTTTGCCCAACTAGATGCTAATACTTCAGTAGTATTGCTTACTTTTGAACTAGCACCTTGTACTGACGACAATCCAGTTTGTACTTGTGATGAAATAGCATTCATTTTACTACTATCAGAAGTACTAATTCCTAGTTCTTGTGCAATTGACTTTGTAACATTTTCTAGTGGAACATTTTTACCACTCATTATTGCGTTACTTTGGCTAGTTAAAATATTTCCAAGTTTTTGTTGCTTTTGTTGTACCTGGTTATCCCAAGCATTCTGTTTTTGTTGAGCATGGTTTGCTTTTACTTCAGATGTTGCATTATCTGGAAGTGGATTAGATTTATCATAATTTTTCATAAAGCTAGCTTTATTATCTTTAGCCCAACTGGATGTTAATGATTGAGTAGCGGTAGAAATCGGATTAGGTGAATACACATTATGAAGTTGATCACTTATTTGATCCATTTTTTCTGAGTTTTCGTTTACACCTATAATAGAACCGATATCTTTTGCCAATTGATTAGTAAATAGCTGATTTTTTTCTTGGCCATTTCTTAATTTCAAATTCCCATTGCCAAGAACATTAGCTATACTTTTCTGTTTATTATCAATTTCATTTTTCCATGCTTCTGCTTTAGCATTTGAGTGTGCAGATTTTTGTTCTGCAGTCGCATTTAAAGGTAAAGGATTTTTCTCATCATAATTTTTCATAAAGTTATCTTTGTTATCTTTAGCCCAATCTTTGGCAAGGTTTGTACTTGTTTTAGCAATAGCCTTTTGGGATATACCACCAGCCATTCTTTCGGCCATTCTTTTTTCAAAGTCCTCTTTATTTATATAACTATGATTTAGGGAAGCACCATTTCCGATATCATTAGCAACATCACTCGCTAAATTTTGTATCGAGCTTTCTTTTTCCTTTAATTGAGATTGCCATGCATTTTCACGAGCATTTTGATGGCGTGATATCTCCTCTTTACTTGCATTTTCGGGAAGAGGATTTTTCTGATCATATTCCTTCATAAATGGTTCTTTATTTTTCTCTGCCCATTTATTAGTTAGATTACTAGTTGCGTTTTTAACTAAAGAAGAAGCATTAGCATTTTTCCCTTCTTTGCTTTTCATACCCGCAACCATTCCTCTTGCTTCATTTAAAAATCCTGCTTTTTTTGAAGCTTTTTCATTATCCCAAGCTTTATTCACAGCTTCTTCATGGGCATCCGGGAAACGTTCTTTAAAGTCTTTTCTGAACCCTTCTTCATTTTCATTTGCCCATGCTGTAGCTTTTTCATCAGCAATAGTATTAGCTAGTTGTTCATCCGCTGCTTTATCAGCATTATTAATATCTTTAAAACCTTTAAGTCCACTTTTTAAAAGAGCTGAACCTCTGTTTGCTAATAATTGAGCACTTGCTCCACCAACTCTTCCTGCAAGTCCACCAGCAACACCGCCGGCATGAAAACCAATTGTTGAACCAGTTAGCACACCCATTGGTCCAAGAGCAGAACCAGCAAGGGCACCAGTAGCCCCAAATACAGCTTTACCACTTCTAGACAAAATGTTTCCTGGCTTTAACATTTTTTCAGCATTAGCAGTAGTCCCAGTATCTGTTCCTGTATTTCCTGCAAGAGTTTTTTTGATGTCACCTACTGTATCATTATCTTCTGATGATACATTGTCAGAGTCTTTTCCGTTACCTTTACCTTTGTTTTTAGCATTAAGGTATCCCCTTTTAATAGCATCTGTAACGGATGTACCTTCTAATGCCCCTTTAGCTGCTCCATACATACCAACTAAAGCGGACCCACCCATCATAGCAGCTGCTTTTGAGAAGCCATCATTCATTTTTCCTCCAAGACCTATTAAAGCTCTTAAAGATTCAGTTACTGGAATAAAGATAATCATTAGAATAACTGCTTCAATCGGATTTGCTGCACCAACCATAACAGCCATTATGAAATAAACGGCTGCATGAATAGATTGAACAAATATAGTGCCTACTAATTCTTTAAACCATGCCACTGTAATGGACTTTGTTTGAGGAATTAAGAAAAATACCAGCATCAAAGGACCGGTAATTAACAACAACATAAGTGTAAATTTCCGCATTGAATAATAGAAATAAGCCCATATACAAAGACCGACTTTTACAATCGTAATTGCTAAAACACCTAACACTCCACCTGGATATTTAGACATTTCTATAGCATTTTTTAAATTTAACAAGTCTACATCAGATCCAAATAATCCGACAATTGCCTGGTTAGTAAGAAACAAAATGGCATAAATTGAGTATAAGTTTGCGAATAGTACTGAAACTAATAATAATTCTTTAAAATACTCAATTACATAGGTTCTATTAGATGGATTGATACTGGTCGATGAAATTTTCATTGCTGCCATAATAATACTAATTAATAAAGCGGTAACTGCTAAGGCTGTGAAAATATTCATTCCTGGAGTGTAAACCTTAGTAATTTCATTTTCTGTAAAAGTTAAGAAAGCTAAATTTTCATCCCCTCCAAAAATCAAATTCTTTAATGTTGGGAGACTTTTAAAAGGCGATGCTATCCAATCACCCATAGCAGAAAAAAGTGAGGATATAAGTTCCTGGATTTTATTCAAAGCAAGATAACGCCTCCTTCCTAATAAAAACTACTAGCTTTTTGTTTTTGTCTTTGCATTGTTTCTTCATAAACCGCTTCATTGGATTCAATAAAGAATAATTCTTCTTTACTAGGATTCGTTCGTAACCATACAGATGATTTTCCGACTCGGAGAATTCCTTCTCCTTTATCCGGATTACCGAATAGAATGTTAATTTCTCCTTCAGATAAATCAAAATTTTCTCTTATAGCTTTTAAATCCAATTTGCTTTGTTTTAAAAACATAAAAGAGTAAGTGTTTTGTAGGATCCCCCTAGCTTTCTTATTTTCAACAAAACGAACAAAATCTTGACTTGCAAGTCTTAAACCAGCGTTCCGCTTACGAGAACGTCTTGCCATTTTCTCAAGAAAGTTAACAGTTTGCTCTGAATCTATTAAAGTCCAAGCTTCATCGGCATAAACAAATTTCTTTTTCTTTGCGTTATCCAAACTCTTAACAAAGTGTTCCCATGTATAGTTAAGGAGTACATGATAAGCAATAGGTCTTAAAAAGCCTTCTTCCATTTGACTAATATTGAAATTTACGAGTCTAGCATTTTCTAATGATTGAGTGACTCCCTTTCCTAAAAAAGTTTGTCCATCAAAAATAGGTTTACTACCAGTTCTTAAGAATGGTTTGATGGCAGCTATTAAGCGAAACGCCCTTGGTTCTTCGCCGTATTTTGTTATTAAGTATTCATTAACATCACTTATTGTTGGTTCTGGTTTTCTAACCCTCGATTGAACAAGATGATTATCGATAGTTCTTACATTGTTTTCAAATAAGGATTCAGGGTGTGAATTTATGTTTAATTTGTTATGAATAACATGCTGAAGTGCTTCTTCCAAATAGTTTCTTTCAAAGACATCTAAACCTTCAGCTTCTTGGTTTTTACCTCTACATATAATGTCAAAGAAATCGATTGCCTCATTGATTTTTTCTCGAATAGGTACAAATCGAATATAGATTTTCCCATCCTTTTCTATAATTTCCTTTTCGTCGCTTTCTTCTATTAAACTAAGTTCTTCATCTCCATCTTCAAAGGGAATATCAGAATAGTTTAATGCAAGAGGGTTGATACAGATATCTTCTTCTTCGTTAATATTTAAATTAATTCCACCTAAACGTTTTGTAATTTTAACAAATTCACCTTCAGGATCTATTAATCTAGCATATACATCTGCTCCGGTAAGTTCTCTTGCAATTAAGAGTTTAAGAGTAACGGACTTTCCGCTACCAGAAAATCCAGAAATAAACATATTATAATTATCAGGTCGAAAATCTTCATTTCCGAAACTATTTATAAATTCAAGTTGATCAGTAATTTTATTTATCCCAATAGGAACTCCACCCATGTACTTTCCACTTCCAGAAATAAAAGGCGAGAAAGTAGATAAAGCACGTCTATCTATATTTCTAAGAGAATCATGTATTTGGTTTTTTCCAAAGGGCAAGATACTTTTGAACCCCTTTTGGATCCTGCCCCATGTACTAGTTAATCCAAAGAAAGAACTACTTAATTCATCCTCTAAAGACTCACTAAAATAGTTTAATTGCTTCTCATTTTCTGCATATAACATGGCCAAAGTTCCAACATTAAACATATCATTTTCACCAAACTGTATTTCAGACATCAATAAGTCTGTATCTCTTATCTTTGCTGTTAAATCATTAATTTGGTCAATATTCCCTCTTTTCGTTTGAAAGGAGAGGTTAGATTCCAACATTGTAATTTGTCGCTGAAGAGTACGGATTGCATCTGATTTACCAACTTTATGAATATCAAGAAATACATCTACCTCTCCACTTGATAGTAAGGAATTGAGCCAATTGGTTTGCATTTTCCGTGGATATCCATCTCGAGGTATGTACATTGGTCTAAAATATGTTTTTGTACCTAATGATGTCTTTATAACCCCATAATCTTCCGACTCAATTTTTAAGCCTTCCGGAGAAATAATTTCCCACATTGTTGGTTTTGTATCAATTTGATAATCTATATCTTTTACTTCATTGCTTTTTTTATTTTTATTCCCTTTTGCTTTCTTACTAGTATTTTTTTTAGCTAGCTTCTTTTTCTCTTGCTCTCTCTCTTTCGTTTTCATTATCTTCATATTCCTGAATCGTCTCCTTTACTAAGTCAATATGAGAGTCTGTTTGATCTGCAGTTACATATAATGCATCCTTTTCTTGATTAACCAAATCTTTAAATCGGTTTTTTACAGCTTTACGACGATTAAATGTATAGTAAAGTAATTCATAAATACCTTCTGTTGGTAAAAGAGAGACATGTATATCGGCTTTTCGCAATTGATTTCTTGCTGAATTAACCCTTCTCATTAATTCAGCAAAAGCTTTATCTACAATTTTTTCTTCTAACTCTTCTTCAGAATCCGCGCTAATAGAGTTAACATTTATTTTATGAGTGAAAATCATATAAATTTTAGTTTCAAATCTTGGTGCAGATTTTTGCCATTCAACAATATCTGCAATCATCGCTTTTCCAAATGAAAGGGCAGCTTCATTTAAATCCTTGGATTCTTCCATTACTTTATTCATTGCTTCAATAGGCTCCGAAACATCAACGAATCTATTTTGGAGATAAACACTTACAGGATAATTAAGTGTTGCTGTCCAACTCTCAAAAGTCACATCAATTGCCTCTTGTTCAAATTGGCTTTTAAGAAAATAGTTAACAGGGTCTACTTCAGCGATTATAGAAAAAGAATAATCAGTATAATGAATAAGGTGATTAGATATATCTTTTACATCTGAGAATAACTCTTCGAATATTCTTGGATCTTCTTCGGCCTGAAGAGGATTATTCTTCCCTTTTTCATTATTTTTCTTATTTAACTTTATTGGTGTTGCTTTTTTTCCTCTACCTGGGATAATCGGTTCCTTCAGCATGATTTTCATGAAAACATATGCACCAACTGCAAAGAGCAGCATAATCAAAAGAGTTCCCACTTTAACTATTCACCATCCATTTCTTTGGATACGTTCCTTTTCTCCATATGCCATTTTGTTTTTTCATGTTCATTTTTATTAAAAAGTACTGATCGAAGTTTAAATGAAGATTTTTCTTTTTAAAAAAGCCAAAAACAATTACGAAAATTGCTGTTGGAATAACACTAAATACACATGCTATCAATGCCACAATAACACCGGCACTTGAGAATATTTTGTATACCATTGGGATATATGCATAAACTATTGACCCTGCTGCTCCTAGATAAATCAATTGTCTAATTGAGATGAATCCCAAAATAGTTTTTTGTTCAGATGCCATATCTATTGGAACCTCAGCTCTTCGACTCATTTAATAATTTCCCTCCTAGAAATGAACCCCTCAATGTAAAGTACGATAGAGGGGTTTCAAATCAATATTTAAGCTCCAAATCCTGCAAAATAACCAGCTATTACTTTTGCTTGTACAATAACAAAGACTCCGATACCCGCCATTGCAAGACCAATAAAACCTTGTGTTCTATTTTGTGGATTCCCTTGTGAGCCTGATAACTTCATTCCAGCAAAGATAATACAAGCTAGTGCCCATATTGCACCGATTCCTGTGATAAGATATACAACGTTATTTAACTGGGTATATATCTTACTGTCTTTTACATTCCCTTGACTGGTGATTCCAGCTTTTTTCCATGCTGCTAATGCAGACTCTGGAACAAATAAGTAAAGATAGGTTAGTATCAGTGCCCCTAGGTAAAAAGGAATATCATTTAACCCTTTTACTCTTTTGATTGCCCCTGTCTTCATTCTTAAAATCCCTCCTTTTAAATCAAGGAAAAACCAATAAAAAAAGTCCCCGAAAAGACTATGGAAGATTGTACTTATGTACAATGCCATAGAATTCTCGGGGACTTCCCGTTGTTTTTTCACTTGTAACCTTATCATAATAAAAACAAGAAATATGGTCAAGGTATTTTAGCCAAAAAATATACTGATACGAAACCCAACTTTAATTTAAAACATCAGAAAGTAAAACTATTAGAAGAAATACTAGATAATGCTGCTCTTGATATATTTATTAATATGATTTTAGAATTTTAATTTCTCGTGATTAATTCTTAGGAAAATTAAATCATTCAACCAAAATATTACACTACTAGAGATGATCATATAATAAAAATTTTGGTCTAAGTAAAATTTGGGATTTAGATCGGTAGCAAGCGGATAGAAAATCAAATTAACTATAAAACCTAATATAAAAAATAATACAAAATTTTTAATATAGGAATTATTTAGGGACTTTCTAAAGAAAAATTGAATGGGCGCTCCTAATACTAGATAGATTAAACTAAAAATTGTAAAAAATAACAAGAATGAAGCTAAATCAAAAGAGTCGAAAATAGAAAATGGAACCGTGTTAATAAAGTAAAACAAAAAAAGAGCAAGAAAAAAAGCTGAAGAAACAGAACAAATTAATAGTCTGATAAAAAAGTTGTTTATTAATTTCATGATAAACATAGTACCTCCTCCTAATTCCAATATTAGTAAGTTATACCTATATATAGTATAGATGTATATTGTTACAATTAATTATAGCATTACTACTATACATATATAGGTTTGTAATGAAAATTTAAAAAATAAAAGGAGGAAAAAATGTATAAAAAAAAGATTATTTTTACTTCAATTATAGCCTTAGGATTTGCTATGTCTCCCTTAATTGTTAGCGCTGACAATGATGTAACTGTTAAAACAAATGATAATAAGGTGATCTTAGAGTTAAGCCCTAAAAAGAACGAATACTATAAAATATACAAAGACGACCAGTTAGAATATAGTGGTACAAACAATAAATATACAGACTATATTGATCAATCACAAAAATATAAAATAGGAGTCTATTCAAATGGTAAACTAAACGAGGTACTCTCTGTTAAAGCGGCTGATAATAAACATAATATTTTTGAACCAACATCTATGAATACCGCAGAAAAAGAGGAATATATTGATAGCATAGTTCAAAATACAAGATTAGAAACTATCGTCACCTCTAATTCAGTAACTATACAATGGCCTAAACTTCCAGATGAAGATAATGTTTATGAAATATTCAAAAATAATGTAAAAATCGCTGAGACAACAGATCTACATTATGTTGATACTAATGTAGAGAGTGGCAAAGAATACAATTACATGCTAAAAATTAATAATGTTGTTTCTGAAGAAACTGCAGATTTAATAAAAAATGAAGCAATAAAAGAAAAAATAGTATTAACTGATGAAATGTTTGAATATGATGGCTCAATATCTACCCTAGTAGCAATACCATCCGTAGAGGAAGAGTCATTGACTGAAGATCCAATTATGGATCCTATCTTTGAAAAGGCAAAGGGTAGCGGCACTATTGGTACAAAAGCAATTCCTAAATCAAATGAGTTTTCATTTGATTACAGGACTTATATACCATTCAAGTCAGTTAAAAATCCAAATGTTTTAACTAATGATGACTATCCTTACTTAAAAGGAGATAATAGATCAAATCCTACTGCTTATTCTGACAAATACAGAACAGAAGCTAGAGTATATGCAATGTTAAGTCAACCAGCAGCAGTAACCTTATGGAAAAGTGTTTCAAAATCACATTATTGTACTGCTTCAAGCTGTTCATCACCAAAATCTCTTGGAACTGCATCGGATAGTGGAATTAAATTACTTAAACATAGAGTTAAAACTAATGACTTAATGTGGGCTGTGAATCATGCAGTGGGTGTTCCAAAAATTTCTGCTCCTAAAATTGATTATAATTATGTTGCTCAACTTTCTAATAAATCATTTATTGCTTATGGAAAACATGATAGAGCACCAAGTCATGAATTTTATATGAATTACCCAACTGGTAGCAAGAAAATTTATTCCCATCAAGTTACTAGTTCACTCGAATTTTTATTGCTTTTTGGTGTCGTACAAGGATCATGGAGTTTTGATATGTAATAATAAAACCATAAACTGTGCTCACTAGAAGGTGTATTGAAGCAAAGTTTTTACATCAAATAAAGTAAAAAAATGCGAGTATTAAAATTTTCTTCTCATAGCATGGGGTAGCGTCAGGAAAATGCGGTTTTGCAAAGCTAAACCTATTTTCCTGACGATTACCCCTTCTTTATCCTTATGATGATATATGGTTTATTTTCCCCTAGGGTATTGACTTATTCCCCAAAGAGGGGTAGCGTCAGGAAAATGCGGATTTACAACGTTAAGGAAATTTCAATATCAAAAAGCCTAATTTCTCAATTAACTGTGAAGAAACTAGGCTTTTTTCATTTCTCAATTAAAGCGCCTGATTGTAGAATATAATTTTCTTGTTGAACAGTATTTTTGTACTGTGCAGTAAAGAAATTCTATGTATAATTAAAGGACCTTTCTTTACTTTTTTTATTTAGAGCTTTCCCTCTTTATACTATATTCACCATATCATGGGAAAAAATTGCTTGTCTCTAATCTGCATTTGTCTCGATCAATAATACATTCTTTTTTACCGATACTCTTTTTTGCCCTACGAATTTAATGACGTGAAACAATCCATTATGAAGCTCCCCCTCTTGGAGTAAAACTTCGCCCATAAAAAGAAGCATATACTGCTGGATTAATCGAAATAGAAGACCTTAACGAAGAAAAGGAAAGGACTGAATGGAAAAAATTATTGCCGATGTTAATACAGAAGCAAAAACCTGAGAAGTCGATTCAAAACATTAGGGATACTATTGATTCAATTCCACCCCAAGGCGCTGAACCATTACTACAAACTAGTGTAGAAAAAGTAGATGTTTATGGAGATTAAGGAAATAGAAATTGGACTTAACATAATTTAACGAACTTCTAATTAAAAAAACGAGATTCAATCTCGTTTTTTCTACTTTTTGTAATGTTTTTTACTATCCACTCAACTAAATGTTTTACTCCAGTCGTGAACAGCACTACCTTCTACGTACCTTTCTGCATCTAGATTCTGCCATACAACCTGTACCTGCGGCTGTAATGGCTTGCCGGTATTTTTTATCTTGAACATCCCCACATGCAAAAACTCCAGGAATATTCGTTTCTGTTGTTCCAGACTTAACATTGATATAACCCGTTTCATCGGTTTCAATTTGACCATTTAAAAAACCGGTATTAGGTGTATGTCCAATCGCTACAAATATCCCATCTGTTTGTATCACTTCATCTTCTCCAGACTCATTATTCTTCACTTTTAAACCTGTAACGCCATTCCCTCCTGCCAAAACTTCGATAGGTGTTTTATTTAATTCCCAAGTAATCTTTGTATTTTCTCTTGCGCGGTCCTGCATAATTTTTGAGGCTCGGAGTTCAGTCCTTCTATGCACGATAATGACTTCATTTGCAAATTTAGTTAAAAAACTTGCTTCCTCCATCGCAGAGTCCCCACCGCCTACAATAATTACCTTTTTTCCTCTAAAGAAGAATCCATCGCAGGTTGCACAGGTACTCACTCCTCGCCCGATGTTTTCCTTCTCTCCAGGAATATTTAAAAGTTTAGCTGAAGCACCTGTTGAAAGGATGAGAGACTCTGTTACAATTTCTGCTTTTCCGTTTACTTGTAAGGTATACGGTTTTTTCGAAAAATCAACGTTAGTTACCCATCCTCTTTTAAACTCAGCTCCAAAACGTTCTGCTTGTTTTCTCATATTATCCATGAGTTCTGGTCCCATAATGCCATTAATAAAACCAGGAAAGTTTTCAACTTCAGTTGTTAGTGTTAATTGGCCGCCTGGTTGATCTCCTTCTATAACAATTGGTTTCATATTTGCTCTTGCTAAATAAATAGCAGCTGTTAAACCTGCAGGACCCGTTCCTAAAATAACGACTTTTTCCACGATTATATCCTCCACTGATTTTAATATTTTACGATTATCTTATCCCATCTTTTCTTTATTTACCCAAGGAGTAAAATAAAACTAAAAGGTAGGGAAGAGTTACTACACTAGCAATTCCATAACAATTAACCTAGTTCTCTAAACAGACCTTTATTACATATATATATTACTAGTGGATAACCAAAGAAAATAAAAAGATTGGTATGTAATGATATCCCTGTGTAAAATCTAGCCCCATAATAAGGAATAAATAAAAGGAAGTACGCCCCACATTGAGCATAAACTCCCTAATTAACAGATAGTGAGCCGTTAATCCAATATCACAATCCACCTCTGACTCGCAAGCTAGCTCCTTAATCTTTGTATAATGAATAACACTAACCGGGATCCATATTAGAGGTAAAGCAATTGCTGCCAATACATTAAAAATAATCAATGTTGAAAAACTCGGGAAAAATAAAAAAATAGTCATGACGGTCGCTAATATAGCACCTACATACGTTACCTTCATTCTACTTTTTACAAGTCGTGGACGGCTTATGAAAACAAGTGTTAAGATTCCTGTAATTGCAAATAATGTGTTTAACCATCCAACAATCGTTTCCTTCTGAACATATTGAAATAAGAGAATGCTGGATGCGAGTTGAATTATACTTTGAAAGAAACCAAAAGCCACTATAGAAACGAGAACAGCTTTATACTCCTTCCATATATCTTTATACCGTAAGGATGAAATATTGAAGTTGCTTTTATATTTTGGTGTAAATAAACTTATAATCACTTGAATAATCAACATAACAAATATTAATCGAAATGTTTCATTATAATCATAATAAAGAATTAAATAAGAAAATATTAATGGTGTTAAGACTGCGGTGATCCGGTTCATACCTTGCTCCATCCCCATAAAAAGTTGCCTATTTTCAGGGTTGGTTAATAATATTGAATAAAGATTAAATCCAGAATAATACAATCCTACAGCTGTACCATATAAAGTACCTAAAATGATAATATATCCTATTACATTCTCTTCTTTACTTATGAGTAATCCGAACACCGCTAGTAGAAAGGAAGAAGATAAAACAAACGTCATTCGACTATTCATCCACCTCATCGTATATGCCCCTATCATTGTTCCTATGAACACAGATACAAAAACCGAGGCATTGTATACTCCTATAGTAGAAAGACTTGCTCCTTGATTCCATAAAAAAATGTTTATATATAAGTTTGAAAAAGCTAACACACCTGAGAAGACGGTATTCATAAATAAAACAATAAAAATAGGATTTTTCATTATCAATTCACTCATTTCACGACTATTTTGTGTTATCTTCATGTCCGTTTTCTTTATTTTTCATGAATGTGTATACAAAATAGCCTCCACCAACAAAAATAACTACCCAAAAAATGGTCATAATTAATCCACCCATACCATAAAACATTATATTCTCCATTGTATTTTCCACTTGTATTCACCACCAAAAGAGTTGCTGAAGGCAACTCCAAAGTTATTTTATTCTCTTTTTTGCGCCACAAACTGAATAACATGTGACAAACCATTATGAAGTTCTCCTTCATTCCTTACAACCTCGCCCATAAAAAAGTGAACAATCCGCCAATCAAAAAAAACGCTTAAAAACTCTTCTGGTTTATAAAGTAGTTCTACGTTTTGTGGTCCTCCACTTTTGTATGGTAGCTGATAAACCGAATACACCTCTGAAATAAAATAACCACCTGGTTTAACTGCATCTTTAACACCTTCAAGTGTTTTTGTACGTAATGCCTCTGGAAAGTGACCAAAAATACAAATCAATTCATCCCACTGCTCTTTATCCCAGTTAGCTTCATTTAAGTCTACAAGCTTTGTTTGAACTGTTACATTTCTATCCTTGGCAAGCTTTTCTGTTTTAGCCAGTCCGGATTGCGCATAATCCCATGCAGTTACATTCATTCCTTGTTGCGCCAAGTAGACTGCATTTCTACCTTCTCCTTCAGCAATAGCCAATGCATCTCCTGATAGGTTTAATTTTTTATGGACATCCGCAAGAAATACGTTTGGATTAGTTCCATAAACATAATTCTCATTTTTAAATCGATCATTCCAGGAATTCATAGCTTGTTCTCCTTTGATTTAATTTTTTAGTCAATACTTTTTATTAATTGCTCCATCATTTCCTTATCCATCGGTCCGACAATTTTCTTTCGAACAATCCCCTGCGAATCAATTATATAACTTGTTGGGATCGTAAAAGCTTGATATGTTTCTCCTGTATCGCCTTTAGTATCAAGCAGTATTGGAAAAGTTAATCCATAATCTTTTACAAATTTTCCAATATCATTTGTGTTCTTTTCTGCAGTAGTTAAATTAACTGCTAAAATTTCTACATTTTCATTTTGTTGATCTAGATAAAATTCTTGCATATGAGGCATTTCAGCTTTACAAGGAGGACACCAAGTAGCCCAAAAATTTAAAATGACTTTCTTTCCTTTATAGTCAGACAGTTTTACTTCTCTTCCTTCTAAAGTCTGGAGTTGAAATTCAGGTGCCAAATTTCCTTCTTTTATTCCACTAATTAAATCATTATTTTCTATTCGATTGTTAAGGGAGGTTTCATCCATATTGTCTTTTTCTGAAAATGCATAGTCATATACTCCCCAACCTAAAAGACCAATCAAACCTACTAAGACGAGTATTTGTTTGTTCATAATCCCACTCCTTCAAAAATCGTGAATGTAGAGAGATAAGCACTGATCTTTTCCATTTGACCAGTGAATAATAACAATCCCATTATGATAAGGATTACTCCATTAACTAACGAAAGCTTTGGTAAAACCTTATTGATTCTTTTAATCACATTTAAAGAGTATGTCACAAGAAAAGATAACATGAGAAAAGGAATGCCTAGACCTAAGGCGTATATCCATAATAAAAACATGCCAGAATAAATCGTTTCAGTTGAACTAGCCAGTAATAAAATGGACGATAAAGCAAGTCCTACACAAGGTGTCCATCCTGATCCAAATGCTAAACCAAGGATAAATGATTTTAGAGAACTAGCTTTGGACTTCCTATTATAATCAAACCGTTTTTCAGTCATTAAAAACTTTATTTTAAACACACCAAGCATCTGTAACCCAAAAATAATGATGAGGAATCCCCCTATCATTTGAATTAATTTCTTATTATCTAAAAATATTTGTCCTACAACACTTGCTGAAGCTCCTAGTAACACAAATACAATACTAAATCCAAAGATAAAACTTATTGAACGAGAAAACAGGACACTCTTCTGGGTATTTACTTTTCCATCTTTTACTGAACCATCGGTTAAATGAGCAACATATGCAGGAATTAATGGAAACACACAAGGTGAAAAAAATGAAAGTACCCCTGCAGTTAATGCAAAAAATATTGTGATATTTTCCAATTCTTACCCACCTATCTTTCTACTGTAGTTTTCTATCCCAAAGGTAAAGAGACAAGATTATTAATCCTACAAAAAACCACTGCTCCATCGAGAAAATAAAAATCGTATTTTCATTGATTAGAACCAATGAGAGTATTATTTTGTAGAATGAAAATAAGACGATGACAGAAAAAAATGATTTATATGAGGATAGAATTTTTTGAACTAGAATGAGTATCAAATTAGTCAACGAATAAATGCCAAAAAGAACATGATAAATGAAATTATCCTCTACAAAGGTGGCGGATAAAAAGTGATAGACAGACAGCACTGAAAAACTAAATAGTAAGCCGTATTTCAAAGTAACTAGCATTGAAATATCTAATTTCCTTGCTTTATAAATAAAGTAGTAGATTGAAAAAATAATAGCTAAAATTAAGCCACTTCTTCCTCCTGTAAAATACAACAACGACAAAGGACTTTTTATTACTAATGAAGGTTCCGTAAGAAGTAAGCTACCTTTCCAAATAAAAAAGCCTAAAAACACGCTATTAGTTAATAAGTCAAATACTGCCTTATTATGTTCCCTATTCGGTAAGCGTAGGAGCAATACTTTTATAAAAACTATTCCAAATAGAATTGCCACTCCAAGAAGAAACCATTTAAGGAGAATCGTAAATGAACCGATTTGAATGATATCCATGGGTACCTCCAAAAAAATTGCTTGATGTTTACACAAAAAGGGGCTGTTTAGCCCCTCTTCTTAAAAGATTCTTTGAAACAAGACGATGACTCCTACCAGGAGCCAGACTAAAATCCCTGGTCATATGGGTGGGAAAAATGACCGTGATTTTTTGTTAGGAATTCCTCAACTACCTTTGCCACAGTTGTTATGATCTTTATTCATATTATCAGCCTACTCCATTACTTATTTTATAATTTCTCCCTGCCATTCTTGAATACCGCCACTTACACTTACAACATTACCATAACCATAGTCTTTTAAAATGTTTGCAGCTTGAAGACTTCGTTTCCCACTTCTGCACAATAGAACGATTTCCGCATCTTTAGAAAGACCTTTATAATCGGATTTTAATGTGCTTAGTGGAATGTTTTTCATCCCTTTAATATGACCTGCTTCATATTCATGGGGTTCACGCACATCAACAAAGATTATGTTACTTGATTTGGGATCCTGTAATTTTTGCTCCAACTCATTAATTGAAATTGTTTTAATGCTATTATTTTCAAACTGGGTATAGCCAAAATATAATACTAAAATGACAAGGGGTAGATATAATGCTATTGTTTTAATCTTCAAGGAAACTCCTGCTTTCAGATGTACTTATAGTGTAAGGACAATAAATTGCCCGCCACCCAATATGGTCTTGGTATAATCAATTTTGACATTATTAAAATATGGTTTACTTGTTTCATGTACTAAAAAACTTATGCCATCTTGTTCAATAATCTCATCATTTTCTAAAGCTGACTCTTCCAGAGCCAGACGAAGCTGAGGTCCCCCTCAACCAATGCCCATTGCAAGACGAATAAATGGTTTTTTTACATCTTTAACTTCTTGTTTTATTTTTGATATCGCAGCATCTGTAATTTTAATCAACGTTATTCCTCCTCAATATTTAAAAATGTACAAACAAATCCGCTGAAACTGCCTCATTTAAAACCCATTTAATGGGGACTTGCTCAGCTGGGTACTTAAATTGCGTATGGTCCTTTATATCTAAGTCCACCACATAAAATTTAACGCCAGATTCAACAGCTATCTCAAGTAAATCGTTAATTGAAGGTGCGTTAAAATCAGCTAGAGCATTAGACAAGTATTCAATTCCATCCGATGGAATAGGAATGTATTTTTGATCTAAAATGTTTACTCCTTTTCGTGAGAAGGCTAAGATCACATCAGCCCCGGATGAAGCAGCTCCAACAGCAACATTTAAAGGTGGGTAAGCAGACTCTAATTCATCATGAAGTGCTAAAACGACAACTTTTTTCGTATTCATGTTTAGTCCCCCTCTTAAAAACTTAAAACAGCATCAGCTTGGTAGGCTGTTTCTAAAAAGGTAACAACGCCCGCGAGTTCTGCCCCTTCTATTAATTCCAAACCATCAGCAATTAACACATTCATTTGACAACCATACAATTTAATTCCCGCATTTAAAGCCAAGTTAAAAAGTAAGGATAGATCTACTCCATGTGTTCTCGTCATTCTTTTTAAATAACGTTTATCTAAAACACGCGCTCCATCAAGATCAAAAAATATGGCGACTTCATTTTTTTGTTCAACCATTTCGATTGATTTCTTCAACACATAGGGAACATTTGAGCTTAACGATACAAAATAAACAAATTTCTTGTTCGTCATTATAACCCCTTCTTTCAAACCTACTATGAATACACTTTATTTTCCCCTGTTTTTACAAAATATCTAACCAAATCTTAACGGCAGTAGCTCCAATTAATAACGCTAAAATGACTTGCAACACTTTGGTATTTACTTTTTTTCCAGCCATTGCACCCAATGGGGAAGCAATTAAACTTGCAACGATCATAATAAAAGCTGGGAAGTAGTCAATTTGTCCGGTCGTAATTTTACCTACTGTCGCTCCGATTGATGAAATAAACGTAATCGCTAGAGAAGAAGCGATCGTCATTCTTGTTGGAATTTTTAATACCACTAACATGATTGGCACTAATAAAAAGGCTCCTGCTGCTCCAACGATCCCAGCCCCCACCCCTACAATAAGGGCTAATAGTGCTGCAAGCCATTTGTTAAATTTCACCTGATCTAATGGAATGTCGTCTATTCCCTTTTTCGGAATAAACATCATCACTGCTGCAATTAAGGCTAATATCCCATAAATTAAATTAATGCCTCCTTCAGACATTAACTTTGATCCAAATCCTCCAACAAAACTACCCACTAAAATACTAGCACCCATATACATAATTAACGTTTTATTTAAATATCCACCTTTTCGGTAAGCCCAAACTCCACCAATAGTTGCAAAGAATACTTGAATCGCACTTATGCCTGAAACTTCATGTGCAGTAAATGCTGCTAAGCCAAATAACGGTGGAATATATAATAACATTGGGTATTTAATAATAGACCCGCCGATTCCTAACATTCCTGAAACATATGATCCAATAAATCCTATTAAGAAAATCGTAATGATGAATCCAAAATCCATGGTGTTACCTCCTTTTGAAAAAAGGGAACCCTACATAGGCTCCCCTTATTTTTTAACCTTTTTTAATCCAAAATTTAAATACATCATTTTCTTCTTCATGCTTAATTAGTTCATGACCACCAGATTTTGCCCAAGCTGTTAGGTCGTTTTTAGCACCTTTATCAGTAGCATGAATTTCTAGAATTTCACCTGATGCTAATTCATTGATTGCCTTTTTTGTTTTTACAATTGGCATTGGACATGCTAATCCTTTTGCGTCTAATACTTTAGTTGCTTCCATTTCGTTATTCCTCCTAAAATAAGTTTTTATCGAACCGCACAACGGTTTGGTCCAATTTCCATTTCACGTTGTTTTTCATCATCTGGGTTAATTTTCCCCATGTTAGTTTCACGAATTTCTTGATACGCATTTGGTTGTGGTGGTAGGTTTTCTGTTACTAATTTTCTGAATTCATTTTCGTCCTCGATGTTTAGACCATGATTTTTTGCAAATAGTGTCCCTAATTTTTCTGATACACTACCATCGTCATTCAATTCATCAATGATCATAAAGTGCGCTGGTAGAACAACTAGTTCTTCTGAAAGCTCTCTGTAACGGATGTACAAACTTTCTCTTAAATCTGCTACCCAGTCTTCTGCCATCCCAGCTAAGTCTGGTCTGCCGATTGAATCGATGAATAGGATATCACCTGATAATAAGAACTGAGAATCCACAACAAACGATGTAGAACCAATTGTGTGACCTGGAGAATACAGGGCATGAATATCGATGGCAGTATTTCCGATTGTTACCACATTTCCATCTTCTAAAGGCTTATACTCAAATGTGACTTCTGTTGCATCCTTTGGTGGTAACCAATACGTAGCACCTGTTCTCTCAGCAATGACTCTTCCACCAGAAATGTGGTCAGCATGAAGATGCGTATCAAATACATGCGTAATTTTTGCACCAATTTCTTTTGCAAAATCAAGATAAATATCAGTCATACGAGTTGCATCGATGATAGCTGCTTCCCCATTTGAGACGACCATGTAAGATAGGCAGCCCTTACCGATACGAACGAACTGATACACTTCACCTCCATCGTTTAAGTCCCCGACCTTCACAGGCTCTAAGTACTCACTCCACGCTTTCATCCCACCTTGCAGGTAAGAAGCCGTTAATCCTTGTTCTGATAACATCTCTGCCACCATTAATGAAGATCCTTCTTTTGCACAAACGACTAAAACTTCTTGATTAGCCGGGATTTTATCTAAGATTCCTTCCACTCCATCCAGTAACTCGAAATACGGAATATTATAATAGTCGAAGTTTTCTCCTTCAATTTTCCAATCTTGAAAGTCACTTTCATTACGAACGTCTAGAATAAATAATGGTTCTTTATTAAATACTTTTTTTGTTACTTCTTTTGAAGTCATAGCCTTTACAGTCATATCATTTTACCCCCTATGGTATATTTAAATTCAAAAAAATAATTAATTTTTATTAAAACGTAAGAGTTACATCTGCATCTTTTGCAAATTCTAAAAAGGTTACAGCTCCACCCACTTCAATTCCATCCACAAATGCTTCCTTTTCTAATCCCATCACATCCATTGTCATTTGGCAACCAATGAATTTGACACCCATTTCTTGTGCCATTGCCACTAACTCAGGTATAGCTGGTACGTTTGCTTTTGCAAACCCTTCAGCAAAATGCTCTTTCCCCTCTGGCATTGGTAGTTGTGTGTATGCCTCTTTATGAATTAAGTTTAATCCTTCAAATGTAAAGAATATGGCAACTTCCTGATCAGATGCTGCTGCAGCTGTTGCGATATTAAAAACTTTATATGCATCAAATAATCCACCATTACTTGCTATAATTGCTACTTTACTCATTCTTAATTCCTCCTAGTTTCTTAATGCTAGCATTATATTATTTGGATCATAACCAACAACCCACTTGCCATTTACCTCTGTTTGAGGCACACCCAGTTGTCCGGTCTTTGCGACTAGTTGGTTCATAATCTCTGGGTTTTCTTCAACATTTACCTCTTTAAAAGGTATAGTTTGATCTGCCAAAAAGTTCTTTAGCATAACACAATACGGACAGCGTGTGGTTGTGTATACCGTTACTGTGCTCATATCAAATTTCCCCTCCTTATTTATTTAAACTATTGGTTTTGCCTGACCAAGCACTCATCCCTGGCACAACATTAATCACATTTGCAAAACCTTTTTCAGCTAATTTTTGAGCTGCGAGATCACTACGGTTTCCAGTTCGACACACCACATAAATCTCATCAGCTGTATTAAGCTCTGAAAGACGATCCTCTAACTCTCCTAACGGAATAGAGATGGCGTTTGGAATATGGTTGAATGCGTACTCCGCTGCTTCTCTAACATCGAGAACAACAATATTCTCGTTAACATCTAGTTTTTTCTCCAACTCTTCATTGCTTGTGATGTTAGGATGTTTTCTTTCAATTGTTCCATCATTGGAAGATTTTCTAAGGTAATGCTTTAACACATCTCCTTGTTCAATTGTGCCTAGATACTGATGTCCAGCGCTTTTTGCCCATGCTTCAAGGTCAGCTTTTGACCCTTTATCTGTTGCTTGAACCTCTAAGACTTGACCAGATTGTAACTCATTCATTGCCTTTTTTGTTTTGACGATAGGCATTGGGCAAGCTAGGCCCTTTGCATCTAATAAAAGATCTGTTTTTAATGAATTCATAATATAAAAACCTCCTGTTTATTACCCTTACGAGTATATTGACTTCTAAAAAAAATCACCTTATTTTGTTTCGCCTTCCCACGCAAGCATTCCGCCTGTCATGTTGGTTACCTTAAACCCATGACTTTCAAGAAATTGACAGGCGCGACCACTACGTGCACCAGAACGACAAACCATGATATAGTCTTGAGACTTATCTAATTCATGCATACGGAATTCTAATAACCCTAGTGGAATGTGGATCGCTCCTGGGATTTTCCCAGTTTCAACTTCATCCACTTCACGAACATCAATCAAGTTTAATGGTTGACCTTCTACTAACGATGTTTCCACTTCTTTTGCTGTTAGTTGTTTCATTTTCTCTCCTCCTTTTTATCTCCAGGCACTCATACCACCTTTTACATTTGTCACGTTCGTAAATCCTAATTTTTTTAATATTTTAGTAGCATTTTGACTTCTCATTCCACTTTGACAAATAACAACTACTTCTTTGTCTTTTGATAGTTCCTTCTCCGCTTTTTGCGCAAGTTGTTGGAGTGGGAGATTTTTAAATCCTTTAATGTTTCTTCCCTTAAACTCCCCAGGAGTACGTACATCAACAAATTGTTTATTCCTATCTTTTAATTCATTCTTTAAATCTGTTGTTGAAATCTGTCTAACACCTTTAGCCGGGATGATTCGTTTAATGATAAATAACAGAAAGAGTCCAATGATTAAATAATTTAGATATTCCAAACTTACTCCCTCCTTTTATGTAGGGGATAATCCCCCTAACGTGTTTAGATAAATAGGTTTACATTTCCATCTTCTGCATCAGCTAAATATGCAGCTACACCTGCATACTCGATATTATCTAAAAGTTCTTCTTTTTGAAGTCCTAATAAATCCATTGTCATCGTACAAGCAACGAGCTTAACATCTTGTTCTTTTGCCATTTCAATTAAGTCTGAAAGTGGCATTGCATTATGCTTTTTCATTACATCTTTAATCATTTTAGGACCGAAACCTGCAAAGTGCATTTTTGACAGACCCATTTTTTCAGCACCTCTTGGCATCATTTTGCCAAACATCTTTTCCATGAAACCTTTTTTCACTTCAATATCTTCATCCTTACGTAGAGCATTTAATCCCCAAAATGTGTGGAAAATAGTTACTTCATGATCATAGGCAGCTGCCCCGTTTGCAATAATATAAGCAGCCATTGCTTTATCATAATCACCACTAAATAATACGATTGTTGTTTTTTTTGTTTCTGTCATGTTTGTTCCTCCTCTTGTTGTTTACCCATTAGGGTATTTTTCTGTATAAAAAATTTTCCTTTTACCTTTACCCCTATGGGTATAATATTATTAAAAATAAAAGAGAGTGTCAACCCCTTTATTTCTATCTACTTCTTACAAGCAGATTGACAGCTTCTTTTAATAGTTCTTCTGTATTTTTCTCACCAATTTCTTCGGCGTTACGAACACATTCCACTAAATTTGAACTGACGACAACTCCAATCGTCCGATCAATCGCTGTTCTTGCTGCAGACAACTGAGTAATAACATCTTTGCAGTCTTTATTTTCTTCCATCATTCTCAAAATTCCTCTAAGTTGTCCTTCAATGCGCTTTACTCTGTTTTTCATTTGGTCGTTGTATTCCATCTGTTTTCCCCCTTAACAATAACTTTCTTTATTTAATTGATTTTCCTTTAATACTGTTTGTGTTTGATTTGTAATTAAATAGCCAACGACCTTAAAATCTCTTTTGCGTAAGAAACGAATCGCTAGATTCCTTTCAAGGCGGTTTGATGCCACTACAATCAAGTCACTTTTTGGGATTTCTGAATAAAACCTATTAAGGTATGCCACTGGAACATTGATGGCTCTTTCTATTGGGCTGTTATGAGACTCAATATAATCTCTTACATCTACGACTATTGATGTTCCCATATCAACGTGATTAGTTATATTTTCAACCCTAAAAACGGGAAAATGTCTTTTAAAAAGAGCAACAATAATGGCACTCATTATTATAGCAACTATCATATGCTGTCTCCTTTACTAATAAAAAAAGGAATGTCTTACAACGTTTATATTATACCCATTAGGGTATATTGTCAATACCTTTAAATTTATTTCTTTTTAACTTTGTAAGAATAATTTTGATTTATCAGATACCCTTCTTTTATTTGTGGATATATACCATTGATAACAAAAAATGAAGATTAGAAATATATCGATCACATCTCCACCATAATACATTAGCACTCCACCCATCTCGGCTTGGGAAATTGGTACACTCTTTGGGGGATGGGCATAAATATACTTTGATAGAATACCGTGGATGCCTGAGGCGATTATTAAAACAATAGAACGATAGAGGAAACTTGTTCTATGGGCAACTGGATCAATATAGATCATGGATACTGTAAAAAGGTATCCTGCTATGAATACATGAACGTGTATAAAGACATAAAGATATAAATTCCCGTGCATTTGTGCGTATAAGTCCGTTGTATAGAGTACCCATAGTCCTCCAATATTTAGAAGCGATGCGATAAAAGGATCACTTACAATGCGGACCGGGTAACTTTTTAATATCTGTGTAAACCGTCGTGCTAATTTCACAGACAGAGTTCTTAAAAAAAGCGTCATCGGTGCAGAAAGCGCAATAAGTAGAGGTCCTAACATCCCAAGAAATAAATGACCTAGCATGTGTATTTTAAGATCCATATGGGCTTGTTCAGCTACCGGTCCCACTACAGCAAGTGCTACAAACAGAACCCCTAAAAGCCAAGATAACGTTCGGTATGGCGACCATTTTTTATGCTTTCGATTGGATAAAACAACTCCCATTATATAAAGAATAATCATTAACACAAATACCAAAATGAAGAAATAATCTAAATAACTATAACCGGAACTATCAATGTGATTGTGATCCACTAAGAATTTCCTCCCCTTGGGATAATTGCTTTCTTGTGCGAAATACGAGAATCACCCCAACAATAATGAGTGCTACAGCAACTAAATTCCACACTAAGTCGTAAGGAAGTATTTCTACATTGTAACGAATCTGATGTATTCTCATGAACTTGTGTTGGATGATACCATCATACAAATTAAAGCCTCCAGCCCCAAGCAATATTCCTCCCCACCATCTTGCAAGCCAAAAAGCATTTCTGCGGCGAAGGTCTGCAAACATAAAAGCTGAAAAGATGGTCGCAAACCAACTAAAAGCATGAAACAGACCATCCGAAACTAGTCCAATATCAGTTGTTGATTTATCATAGAAGTGATGCCAGTGTAGTAGTTGATGAAAAACCGTTTCATCAATAAAAGCTACAAGACCAAGCCCAAATAAAAAGCCACCAAATAAATTGCGATTCGCAAAAATAAACTTTTGTTTTGAGTTTTTAATAATATTCATCCATTTCCCTCCTATATGTTCATATTTAATTATTTTGTCCATTCAACCATTACTTTTAAACAATAGGTGATGAAGAAGGATTTTGATTCTGTTTTCATAATAAAAGAACACTCATAAAGTCACGAGTGTTCTATAAAAAATAACCCAATATCAGCTTTTATTTAGTATCTTCTTTAATGCTTCCTTCTCTTCAAATATTTCTGTTGCAGTCCTAACGCCAAGTCTCCTTATCAGTGGTAATGGAGGACACCACCCCTGTAAAGAATGTTGGATCATAAATACACTTGTTATTCCTGACAATGCCATCCATTTTTTATTGCTTAATAATCCAAGTAAAGATGATATCAATACAATTGATGCAAAGTTAAGTTCTAAAACTCTTTCGGTATCCCATTCATAATTTAATTCTTTAATACGTTTATCTATTTCTTTTTCAGTTTTCCCGTAGTAATTGTTGATATTATGTGCAGTTTTTCGTTCTATATCATTATTGATTCTATCATCTGTGTTTAACTTTACTTTAGTCGTAGTTGGTGGAAATAGATCTCTCATACATTCCCATCCTCTCGTTGATTGGTATATAAACCCATTGAGTTTTTTAAATAAATCTTCTACAATACCTAGTATAACAATAGGAATTAATGGGTATAGGAGGAACCTAATATGAAACGTTTTTTCAAATCTTTTTTCAATGAAAAATGCCCTACTTGTAATAAAAATTTAGTCAGCGATAAAACGAACTCATTACTCTCAATTGTAATCAAATCATGTCCAGATAATCATTTTCAAAAGGAATATCATCCTGCACTTGAGACATACGTTGAAAGTAATAAGGTCTCTTAAAATAAAATATCAGACCAAATTTTAATTGAAGTAGCTAATATGAGTAATGCCAAAATCCATTGTAGGATTTTGGTATTTATTTTTTTACCAAAATTAGCACCAAGTGGCGAAGCGATTAGGCTTGCTACAACCATGATTAACGCTGGATAATATTCGACTTGACCTGTTGTAATTTTCCCAACAGTTGCACCAATAGACGAGATAAACGTAATAGCTAAAGAGGTCGCTATCGTCATTCTAGTTGGAATTTTCAGCACTACGAGCATGATAGGAACTAAAATGAACGCACCAGCAGCACCAACAATTCCCGCACCCACCCCAACAATTAATGCAAGAACAGCTGCGAGCCATTTATTAAACTTCACCTGATCATGTGGGATCTCATCGATTCCTTTTTTAGGTAAGAACATCATCACAACGGCGATTAAAGCTAGAATTCCATATACAATGTTAATTCCACTTTCGGTCATGAGCTTTGAGCCATATCCACCAATAAAACTACCAATTAATATGGCAACACCCATGTATATAATTAACGTTTTATTCAAGTACCCTCCTTTTCTATAAGCCCATACTCCCCCTATTGTGGCGAAAAAAACTTGTACGGCGCTAATTCCAGATACCTCATGTGCACTAAATGCAGCTAATCCAAACAGTGGTGGAATGTATAAAAGCATGGGATATTTAATAATCGATCCACCAATTCCTACCATTCCGGATATGAAGGATCCAATAAAACCGATAAGGAATATAACCACGATAAATCCAATATCCACTTTCTTTTTCCTCCAATCAAAGGGGGAGGGTAACCGTTTAAAGGTACCTTCCCCTAAATTCTATCCTTTTTTTAACCAGAACTTATAAACACCATTTTCTTCTTCATCTTTTAGCAATTCGTGTCCACCCGATTGTGCCCATGCAGTCAAGTCATTTTTTGCCCCTTTATCTGTTGCATGAATCTCAAGGATCTCTCCTGAACTTAATGAATCCATTTCCTTTTTTGTTTTTACAATTGGCATTGGACAAGCTAGCCCTTTTGCATCTAATACTTTTGTTGCTTCCATCTCTTTTCCTCCTATCTCACTGCACAGCGATTTGGTCCAATTTCCATTTCCCTTTGTTGTTCTTCTTCTGGTTTGATTTTACCCATATTTGTCTCACGAATTTCTTGGTATGAATTCGGCTGTGGCGGAAGATTTTCTGTCACCGTTTTTCTGAATTCAGCTTCATCATTAATATTTAATCCATGATTTTGTTGATAAAGTACACCAAGTTTTTCTGAAATACTTCCATCATCATTCATTTCGTTAATTCCCATGTAATGGGCAGGTAAGACTAGAAGATTATCAGCTAGCTCTTTGTAACGTTGATAAAGGGTATTTCTTAAATCTCCTACCCAGTCTTCAGCTTTACCAGCTAGATCAGGGCGACCAATGGAATCAATAAATAAAATGTCACCTGTTAACAAATATTGATCATCAACGACAAAAGATGTACTACCAATGGTATGCCCAGGAGAGTAAATGGCTTTTATGGTTGTCTGTCCAACCTTGTATTCATCGCCGTCATTAATTTGTGAGTAGTTAAATGTGACTTCTTTAGCATCCTTTGGTGGTAAATAATAGGTTGCACCATGTTTTTCAGCAAGTTCTCTACCACCAGAAATATGGTCAGCATGCAAATGAGTATCTAAAACGTGTGTTAACGTAATATTATGTTCCTTTATCATCTCTTCATATGGAGACAACATTCTGTTAGTATCAATTATTGCCCCTTTTCCGTCAGACTCAATTAAATAGGAAAGGCAGCCTTTTCCAATCCGTACAAATTGAAAGATGCTTCCTCCATTTTTCAAATCACCAATCTTTATTGGCTCAAGGTGTTCACTCCAAGCCTTCATTCCGCCTTCTACTGAGTAAACATCTGTAAACCCCTGTTCCATTATTTGTTCGGCGACAAATTCTGATGCACCACCTTTAGCACAAATGACATAAATTTCTTTGCTCTTTGGTAGTTTATCTAATATTGAATCGACTCCTTCTAATAATTCAACGTAAGGAGAATTGATTACCTCTATATTGCGCCCTTCTATTTTCCAATCGTCAAAATCGCTGGTATTACGGGTATCAAGGATGAAAAGGTCTTCATGATTAATGACTTTCTGGGCTAAATCTTTAACAGATATTGTTTTCAGAGCTGTTGTTGTTCCCATGTGTCTCCTCCTTTTACTTTTCTAAAAGTTGAGTAATCGTTTCCGGATCATACCCTAAAACCCACTCACCACTAATTTCAATTTGAGGGACTCCCATCTGACCTGTTGTTTCAACCAATTTATCTCCTGCTGCAGGATCTTCTTGCACATTTACTTCTTTAAATGCGACACCTTGCTCATTTAAAAAGTTTTTTACCATTACACAATAGGGACAAGTGTTTGTGGTATAGACAGTAACATTCTTATTCATCATTCTTCACTCCTTTAGAACGTTAGCGTTACGTCAGCATCTTTAGCAAACGCTAAAAAGGTAACTGCACCGCCAACATCAATCCCTTCTACAAAATGCTCTTTTTCTAAACTCATAACATCCATTGTCATTTGGCACGCAATCATTTTCACACCCATCTCACTCGCCATTGCAACAAGCTCTTCAACTGGTGGAACATTCGCTTTTTTAAATCCTTCTTGATAATGTTCTGTTCCTGTAGGCATTGGCAAATTTTTATGACCTTCTTTATGAATGAGATTTAAGCCTTCAAATGTAAAAAAGATTCCCACTTCAGCATCAGTAGCAGCTGCAGCCGTTGCAATATTGAATACTTTATAGGCATCAAACATCCCACCGTTTGAGGCAATGATAGCTACTTTCATTATTATTCCTCCTTGTTTAATGATTTTTATCGATAGGTCCTGTCCAGTCTTTCATTCCAGGAACTACATTTTTAACGTTGTTAAAGCCTTTTTCGGTTAACTTTTGTGCAGCAAAATCACTACGACTACCCGTTCTACAAATGACATGTAGATTGTCTACATTGTTAAGTTCCTCAAACCGATTTTCTAATTCACCAAGTGGGATATTAATAGCACCCGGTACATGACCGAATGCATATTCAGCCGGTTCTCTCACATCTAAAACAGTTATTTTTTCATTTCCATCTAATTTCTTTAATAATTCATCTAAATGAACCACATCCGGATGTTTTGCTTCAGGTTTTTCTTCTTCTGAACGAACTTTTCGAAGATAATGTTTTAAGGTCTCTCCCTCTTCTACAGTTCCTAAATACTGATGACCGGTACTAGAAGCCCAAGCCTTTAAATCAGCTGTTGAACCTTTATCGGTAGCTTGAATTTCCATCACTTCACCTGGTTCAAGGGTGTTCATTTCTTTTTTTGTTTTTACAATTGGCATCGGGCAAGCCAGTCCCTTTGCATCTAACACCCTATTAACTGTAACTTCCATTGAGATTCCTCCTTCTTGGGTTACGGTTTTTCGACTTCATCTTCCCAATTAAGCATTCCACCAACCATATTTTTCACTTTATACCCCTTATCTTGCAAAAATTCAGCAGCCATTCCACTCCGATTCCCCGATTGGCATACCATAAAATGCTCCTTGTCTTTGTCAATTTCATGTAATCGATTTTCAAGCTCTCCTAAAGGAATATGGTAAGCACCTGGGATTCTCCCTTGTGCAACTTCTTCATGTTCACGAACATCGATAATACTTTGTGCTTTTCCTTGCCTTACTTTTTCAGATACTTCTTTTGGTAAAATCTCAGCAACTTTTGACTTAGTATTCATTTCGTCACTCCTTATGTTGAAGTAATACAAGTCATACTTAGAATTCTCTTTTATCGGTTAAATATGTTTATTTGCCACGTCCATATAAATCCAAAATAAGCTTCTAATTGTAACTTTTATCACACTAATTGATTTTAGTAATGTTAATATCACAATACTAACAGGGGTATAAAGTTGAACTGGAGTGATTAAAATGAATAAAAAAATAATAATAGTAGGTGGAGTTTTAGGTGGAGTTTAATTTTGTTTGAAATATTAGGTGGATTAACCTTAGGGCTATAAAAGACATTTATTCGGGAAAGCAGTAAAAGTGAATGTCTAAACAAGGAGGAAAACAAATGAAAATAAAAACAAATCAACGTGTCGTTGCCGTTTTAGCCTTACTCCTTCTTGCCGGATATGGTGGCATCGATCATATGATGTACTCTGGTGGCATAAGCCCAAATATGTATGCTGGACATGATGGCAGTACCGGAAATGCAAGATGGCATGATAGAAATATTTCAAAGTCCTGAAATGATAGATACGATAAATAAAATAGTAAACGAAAAATAAAAAAAAGGACGGCGATAGTTTTTTATCGTCGCCCGTTTTTTTCAAAGTAGTTATAAAATATTTATTTCTTGACAGGCAAATTCACAGTTTCTATATACTTTTATTAATACAATTAATTAAACGATCCTCAATATCTTTTGCAAGCTTTATGATTTCATCATTATTCACAAGCTTAATAAGTGCTGTTGGTCTAGGCATCCCTATCTTAGTTTGCCCATTGTCACTGTAAACAACAATTTTACATGGTAAAAAATACCCCACTAATAAGTTTTCATTTAAAACTCTCTGAGCTTCATGTGGATTACAGACTTCTAAGACCTTATATTCCTGATTAAAATCTAGTCCCTTCTCTTGAAGTTTGTCTTTGATATCAAACATCCACAAAACGCCAAACTTCTCTTCTTTCAAATTAGTTTCTAAACTTGTTACTGCTTCATTAATACTCTTTTTTGTTTCAACGGTATAGTCAAACATTTTTTATCCTCCTTAAAATTTAATGTTTTTAGCAATTATTGCATAAATTGATTGATTTAAATGCACAAGTTTTGGATGAAAGCCGTTTTGTTCTAATAACTTTTTCATGGTTATAGACGGTACTTTCTGTTCTATTGAAGGTCCTATCTCTGATTCCACCGCTTCCCATTCTAACAATACAAACATTCCACCTGGCTTTATAATCCTACGAATTTCTCCGAGTGCAGCTTTTATATCAGGCACTTCATGTATGACAAAAGCTATTAACGCTTTATCTATCTACAATATTCTTTTCCAATTTTATATCCTCAAGATTACTTTCAACATACCTGATATTACTTATGTTCTCCTTTTCTGCACGTTCCATTAATAATTTCAACATCCTGGGTTCAATATCTACAGCATAAACCATCTTAGATTTTTTCGTTAGTGAAAGTGTAAAATAGCCGTTACCCGCACCTAGATCAGCGACATTTTCAAACTCTTCAAGTTCTAATAATTCCAATGCCTTATTGGGTGTTATAAGCTTTTTTCTCTTTGGATCAAAGAGCCTATATGCTCTATTTGGATCAGTTCGATGAGACAGAATCATCCCCCCTTCCATTATATACGTATACCCGTAATGGTATATATTAATTATAAAATGAGTAATAAGATACTACAAGCCTTAAGTTTGGTCTTTGTCGTACATTGAGTAGGATTTTTCAATAAATCTTTTATATTGATTCAATACTCTGTTCCTACCTTATTAATGTTTCATTCATTCGAACTGCTGTTATGATTCCTGCAATTAGAGGTAATAGAGCAACTAAACCAATTGCCCAACTAATATTAAGCATATCTGCAATAAATCCTGCAAATAATGCTCCAAATGCATATCCACTATCTCTCCAAAAACGATAAACTCCCATTGATGAGGCTCTCCATTCTGGTTGTGCTATATCACTAATTGAAGCTTGTAAGGTTGGATATACCATTGCGGTTCCTAGTCCTAGAAGAATAGCTGCTATGAACCATAGGCTATATTCGTTTACAAATAAAATCATCCACAGAGAAAGAGCTTGAAGCCACATTCCACCAACAATGAACCACTTTCGTCCGATCTTATCACTTAACGCTCCGGTAAACAGTTGGAAAAATCCCCATGAAGCTGGATAAATCGCAACTAACACTCCAATTTCTGATACGGTTAAGCCAACACCTGTAAAGAATAATGGGAAGAGTCCCCAAGCCATACCATCTTTAAGGTTTGTGCTTAATCCTGCAAAAGTGATGCTAGATAAACTTTTATTCTTAAACGTAGTTATTTTGAACACTTCTTTTGCAGATAAAGTCGGACCATTATTGGATGATTTTGTTTGAAGCTTTATATGTTCTTCTGTATCTCTTACAAGTAATGATAAGATAAAACCGATTACCACAATAATAATACCTAAATAAAATGGTTCGGGGCGGTTAGAAAAATTTGTTGCAACAAAACCAGAGACACCAGCCATTACAGCTACTCCTATATACCCTGCAAATTCATTTAACCCTACAGCAAAACCTCTTTGAGTAGGTTTCGATAAATCAATTTTCATATTTACGGTCATGGACCAAGATAATCCTTGGTTGATACCTAAGAAAATATTTGCAACTACAATCATCCACCATGAGGTCGCAAATATAACCAGCAAAGGAACTAATAAGCCGATACTCCAACCGATAAGAAGGACTTTCTTTCTTCCTAATCGGTCTGCGATAGCACCTGCAAAATAATTCACAATAGCCTTTGAAAATCCAAAACTAATAATAAAAGATAATGCCGCACTAGCCGATGCCAAACCAAAATCTTCTTCACCAATAATCGGGAGAATGGTTCTTTCTAAACCAACCATTGAACCAACAAAGAAGTTCGTAACAACTAGAAGTATGAAATTTATTAAATTTTCTTTAATTCCAATTTGTACTTTACTCAAACCATTCACCTCCAAAAAGGGAGAACCAAATAGAGGTTCTCCACTTTATTATTTTCCTTGATTTGTTTTTCTCATCTCTTTAAAACCTTCTGGTTGTGGTGGTACGTTCGTTGTCATAAAATCAACAAATTCCTTCTCGTTATCAAATCTCATTGCTTCATTGTGACGTTTTTCAAATCCAATGGTTGAAGAAGGTTTCCCACTTAAACCACGTCCACAAACTGATCCTGAAAACGCTCCAGGATAAATTTCAACATGGTCTTCTAATTGAGTGATCTTTTTTAAGCTTTGATACAAATCTTTTGCCCCTTCTTCAATAGATACAGCCAATTCAGTTCTACCTGCATCTCCAACCATTAACGTATGACCTGTTAAGACAAACCAAGGTTCATCAGCTCGACGTTTATCAGAAACCACGATAGAAATGTGCTCTGGTGTATGACCTGGGGTATGCAAGAACTTTAATAGTGTATTTCCAGCTAATAATTCATCCCCGTCTTCTACTGGAGTAAAGTTAAAGCTTGTTTCTGCTGAAGAATGAAGGACATATTTTGCACCTGTTTTCTCAGCTAATTTTCTTGCACCTGATACATGGTCAGCATGAAGATGTGTATCAATTACATAAACAATATTCATGCCTAACTTTTCAGCTTCTTCTACATAAAAATCAACTTGATCTTCTAGTGGGTCTACCACCACTCCTTGTGATTGACTTCCACACCCAAAAAAATATGATGCTGCTACTGGATTAGTGTGTAAATATTGACGAAATAACATTTTTAATTCCTCCTTAAAATTAATGAATATAATCAGATTGTTTCCACTCATGAACCCCTTCTTCCATGCGATAAGCTTCGTATCCAAGGGAGTTTAATGTTTCTACTGCTTGTGTTGCAAAAGCACAATAAGGTCCACGACAATAAGCAATTATTTTTTTATCTTTTGGAAGAGAAGAAATATGCTCCTCTAGATCTTCAACAGGTATCGATAGAGCTCCCGTAATATGTTGATTTTTATATTCATCTTCTGGTCTAACATCAATTAGAACAGCCTCACCATTTTGTATCTCTTTCAACATATCTTTAAGATGAACCATTTTAATCCTTTCATCTCTTCCTATATAACCTTTTCTTACGTGTGTAATATCACTAAACTGCATTTCGGCTAAATTTTTAATCGAATGCAGGAGTTCAATTACGTTATCATCTGTTAAAGAGTAGAATACAAAGTTTTTATCCTTACTAAATTTAACTAATCTAGCCTCTAGTAGTGCCTGAAGGTGTTTTGATGTATTTGCTACAGACATCTTTGCTTCTTTGGATAACCTCTCCACTGTTTTTGGTCCTTGAGATAAATAATCTAATAACTCAAAGCGCTTAGGACTAGATAGAGCTTTACTAATTCGAGCAAATTGACTGTAAACAAGATCTTTAAATTCTCTAGGTTCCATATAATCACCTCTAATCTATTCAACTTATTGATTGAATAGTTGAATTGTATAATATATGATTTAATTTGTAAAGTGGTTTGCTAAGTGGAAAAATATAGTTTGAAAAATTTAATGTATTTTATTATTAACCAAGCTGAGAAGATTAAATGATATATAAAGTTAATAATGAAACTAGGAAGGATATGCTTTAGCCAAAATGTTTGCTGCAATCGTTAGATTTTCCGAAGAGGTATAGGGTCTTTTTATTTATAAAAAAACACCGCAAACCACGGTGGAAAAAGAAAAACCATTAATAATGGATAGCTGTTTATCTCTTTTTATTTCTGCTATCTTTCTTGCAATAACTTAATTTAAGACATTATTTATTGCGCAGTATTTAGTCTACTACGTAATTAGAGATACTCCACAATCGGGGCCTTATATGGAATAAGGAGTGACTAATTGTTCACTTCTGACAGCTTTCTATATAATGAAGCCCTAGATACATTTGTAATTTCACAAATTTGATTTACAGTCATATTTCCTTCTTTATATAGCTTTACTGCATAATTCATTCCTGCGTGATTTTTATGATATTTCTTTAACCGTCCTTTAAACTTCCCTTCTTTCTTTGCGAGCTCAATTCCTTCACGCTGACGCAAACGAATAAGGTCTCGCTCTAATTGGTTAACACCAGCCATTACCGTAATTAAGAATTGGCTGTATGGATTATCTTCTGATAAATCTAGCCATGTATCCTTAAGTGATTTTAAGCTTGCCTTTTTATTTCGTATTAAATCAATCAATTCAAATAAATCTTGCGTACTTCGAGTGATCCGAGTTAAATCTGTAACATAAATAACGTCACCTTCCTGTAAATCCTCTAACATTTTTTGAAGTTGTTCACGATCCTTTGTGGCTCCTGAAATTTTTTCTTCATAAATAATATCCATTCCAATTTCGTTCAATTGCTGAAATTGCCTTGAAGGATTTTGGCTAGTCGAACTGACGCGTATATAACCGATTTTCTGCAAAATTTCACCTCGTTTTTGAGACAAGTCTTATGAGACACTCTTAACTATGATTTTATCAGTCTACTATACTTGTATCAATAGAGTACACTCTATTGATATATAATTAAACTAATTAACTGAAAAATTACAGAAATGGGATGAGACTATATGAAAATTGCGAGAGGTAGAGAATTACTTACACCAGATCAGAGACTTGCTTTAATGCAAATCCCTGAAGATGAATGGGTATTGGGAACCTACTACACTTTTTCCAAACGAGATTTAGAAATTATAAATAGGCGAAGGAGAGAAGAAAATCGTTTAGGGTTCGCAGTTCAATTGGCCGTTCTTCGGTATCCCGGATGGCCATACACTCATATCAAAAGCATCCCAGATTCCGTCATACATTATATATCGAAACAAATCGGTGCCACACCATCCACGATTAGTCTTTATCCTCAAAGAGAAAATACACTTTGGGATCATTTGAAAGAAATTCGAAGTGAATACGACTTTGTAACTTTTACTCTAAAAGAATATCGAATGACATTTAAGCATCTTCATCAAGTAGCTTTGGAAAATGGTGATGCCATACATTTACTACATGAATGCATAGATTTTCTAAGAAGAAATAAAATCATATTACCTGCTTTCACCACACTTGAGAGAATGGTGTGGGAGGCAAGGGCGATGGCTGAAAAGAAGCTATTTAACATGGTTAATCAATCTCTAACAAAAAAGCAAAAAGAAAAGCTGGAAGAGGTCATTACTTCGCAGCATCCATCCGAATCCAATAAAACGATATTGGGTTGGTTAAAGGAACCACCAGGTCATCCTTCACCCGAAACATTTCTAAAAGTAATAGAACGACTCGAATACATACGAGGAATGGAGTTAGAAACGGTACAAATTAGTCATTTGCATCGCAATCGCCTGTTACAGCTATCTCGCTTAGGTTCAAGATATGAGCCTTATGCATTCCGTGACTTTCAAGAAAATAAACGATATTCGATATTAACCGTCTATTTATTACATCTTACTCAGGAGTTAACGGATAAGGCATTTGAAATTCATGACAGACAAATACTAAGTCTGTTATCAAAAGGCCGTAAGGCGCAAGAAGAAATTCAGAAACAAAACGGTAAAAAGCTAAATGAGAAGGTAATACACTTTACGAACATCGGACAGGCTTTAATCAAAGCAAAAAAGGATAAACTAGATGTTTTTGAGGTTTTGGAATCTGTTATTGAATGGAATTCTTTTGTTTCTTCTGTAGAAGAAGCTCAGGAGCTTGCACGTCCTGCTGACTATGATTATTTAGACTTACTGCAAAAACGCTTTTATTCACTTAGAAAATATACGCCGACGCTATTAAGAGTATTAGACTTTCATTCTACAAAGGCAAATGAGCCACTTTTACAAGCTGTAGAGATTATCCGAGGAATGAATGAATCTGGAAAGCGAAAAGTACCTGATGACTCACCAGTGGATTTTATTTCAAAACGTTGGAAAAGGCATTTATACGAGGATGATGGTACAACAATTAATCGTCATTACTATGAAATGGCTGTTTTAACGGAACTTCGGGAGCATGTTCGGGCAGGAGATGTTTCCATTGTTGGTAGCAGGCAATATAGAGATTTTGAGGAATATTTATTTTCAGAAGATACATGGAATGAAGCGAAGGAGAATACGAGATTATCAGTTAGTTTATCATTCGAAGATTATATGACGGAGAGAACCAAAAGTCTTAATGAAAGGTTAAAGTGGTTAGCTGCCAATTCCGTTAAGTTGGACGGAGTTTCTCTTGAAAAAGGAAAGATATCAATTGCACGCTTGGAAAAAGATGTTCCGGAAGAAGCAAAAAAATTTAGTGCGAGCCTGTATCAGATGCTCCCAAGAATAAAATTAACCGATTTACTCATGGATGTTGCTTATATAACAGGATTTCATGAACAATTCACTCATGCTTCCAATAATCGAAAACCGGATAAAGAAGAAACGATTATTATTATGGCAGCCCTTTTAGGAATGGGAATGAATATTGGTTTGAGTAAGATGGCTGAAGCAACACCCGGACTTACATATAAGCAACTAGCCAATGTATCTCAATGGCGCATGTATGAAGATGCCATGAATAAAGCACAAGCCATATTAGTAAATTTTCATCATAAATTACAATTGTCTTCCTATTGGGGCGACGGTACAACATCCTCATCGGATGGTATGAGAATGCAGCTAGGTGTTTCATCACTACATGCAGATGCAAATCCACATTATGGAACCGGAAAAGGAGCAACCATCTATCGTTTTACTAGTGATCAATTCTCTTCTTACTACACCAAGATTATTCATACTAATTCAAGGGATGCGATTCATGTTTTAGATGGTTTGTTGCACCATGAGACGGATCTAAACATAGAAGAGCATTATACAGACACAGCCGGTTATACAGACCAAATATTTGGACTGACTCATTTATTAGGATTTAATTTTGCTCCAAGAATAAGAGATTTATCAGATTCGAAATTATTTACAATAGATAAAGCAAGTGAATATCCAAAATTAGAAGCCATTTTACGTGGACAAATAAATACAAAGGTCATTAAAGAAAATTATGAGGATGTTTTGCGATTAGCTCATTCTATACGAGAAGGAACAGTTTCAGCATCCCTTATTATGGGGAAATTAGGTTCTTATTCAAGACAAAACAGCCTAGCTACAGCCTTACGTGAGATGGGACGAATAGAAAAAACTATCTTTATTCTTAATTATATTTCAGATGAATCTTTAAGAAGAAAAATACAAAGAGGATTGAATAAAGGAGAATCTATGAATGGACTGGCACGAGCTATTTTCTTCGGAAAGCAAGGAGAGCTTAGGGAACGAACCATACAGCATCAATTGCAAAGAGCCAGTGCCTTAAACATAATCATCAATGCCATCAGTATCTGGAATACTTTACATCTAACAAAAGCAGTTGAATATCAAAAACGGTCAGATAGTTTAAATGAAGAATTATTGCACCATATGTCACCTCTAGGTTGGGAACATATTAATTTATTAGGAGAATACCATTTTAATTCCGATAAAAAAGTTTCGTTAGATTCTTTAAGACCATTGAAACTTTCTTAACGTTGTTAAAAATAGAGAATTCGTCAGGAAAATAGGCTTATCGTTGTAAATCCGCATTTTCCTGACGCTACCCCAAAGAGTGGGAATCTTTCTAACACAGTCCAGTTAAACGGATCTTTTATTCTAAAAGAACTCTAAACCTATCATTAAATGATAGAGTGGACTAAAGAGATCTGATTCAACAAGTTCTTTCATATGGTCAAAATGAATTTGTAATTCTTCCATTTCGCTGAGAAGAATTTCGTTATTTGAACTTCCTTCTAAGATGACCTTAATATAAAGAACATCTGAAGATAATTCATCAAGAATTTGCTTATCATACAACTTTTTTAAAAGTTGATCTTCCTTTCTTCTGTTTACCTCATTTAAGAAATTTTCTAATTGGTTAATTACTTCTTTTTTCTTCATTTTATTATCTCCTTTCACTTTGAACTTTCTAAGTAAATAGATTACTTCGTTCGTGACTTTATTATAGTTAACTGTCCTTTATATATAACCGGAAAATGTTCGAGTAATTTCAGCCCTATAATTAGATACTTGCAATCTTAACTTCTATTAGGACAAACGGTTAATATTAAACATCTAAAGAGTTATAGGGAAAAAGTGAAGAGAGTGTACCAAAAATTAAACTTTTTTTGAATAAATTGTGAACTAGTAGGATTATATACTTATGAAATAGAAAGATTAATATGAAAGGAGGGATATAATTGAACGACTATGATTTGTTACTCCATCTAAAAAACCAATATGATGCAACCAATACTTCCACCGACCTCAAAAACCTCATCGATACCTTCTTAGAATATTTTCCAATCGAATAACATATAATAGTTCATCTATTTGTTTTGAATTAACATTAATATGCAGCTTTACTAAAAAAAGAGGAAGACAAAGATGTAGGATTGTTACTTGAAGAAAGAAAAAGATTATTAATTAAAGAACCTTGTTCAACAATAGAAAACACAAGGAATAAAAAGGAATTTCAATTTCTTATTAATAAGTTTTTATCTAAGAAATTATCTTTGGTTGTTATGATAGTTCTACACTTAATAAATAATGTACTTTATTTATTAAGTGTAGAAAATAAAATACATTTTCTAAATATTAAAAATCTCTCGGTTGAATAATGTACCTATCAAGCCGAGAGATTTTTGAATGCCATTTTAATTGTTACATTTAACTAATTTTGATATCTGAAAGTGAATCAACTATGTCTTCATGAAGAATATTGACCTTGAAGTATTCTCTTAATTTACATAAGAATACGTTTAAATTATATTTATATCTTATTTGTATTTTGGTAATACCCGATTCAGGTAAATATTCATGTCCTTTATAACTTCCACCTACTATAAAGAGAGTGATTGTATCACCTTTATAGTCTTGTCCGTTAAAACTAGGTAAGATGGTTAGCGTTTTATTTCCTATATAAGCGGCTGCAACATCTATTGCTGCTTCCGTTGGAGTTACTTTCACTTTAGTATTATTAAAAATGCTATATACTGGCATATTAAGGTCCACCTTTTAAATTTTTTAGATTATAACTTCTTTATACTTATACTAAATTCCATCAATATGTTATTTTTCATAATCTTTCGGAATGCAATCTTGCTAAAGCGCCTATTTTTTTATTGTTTTCTTCATAATTATCAGGAACGGTCATTTTAATAGATAAATACTAATTATTTTTTCATATTTAATCGGAAAAAATATTTTGTTTTCTATTAGAAATAATATATTAGCTACAGAACTACAAAGAATATAAAGGTGGCTATGCAGGAGGAAGAGCAACTTTTGGGGCAAAAATAATTCAAAAAAGCTACACAAATGATAAAATAATCAAAATGTGTAACTTTAAATTTGGGTGTAAATTTTAGGATTTTAATTAACTCTCTATATAATACTAATCAACCCAATTTATTGATTTCAAGTCTTGCTCTAGCCATTTATAAATAATGTCAGTTATTGGTGTATCCTCGAATATATCTAATACTTGACCAGTACGAGTCACACTTAACCACATACAATCATCTCGACGATATTCTTTAATTTTTTTACCAATTTCATAGATAATATTATCATCAAGATGAAAATCATCTGAATCTTCTTTTGTAAATTGGATATCTAAAATAAAATCTTTATAATCTGATGGCAAAGGTTCTAAGTGCCAATTTAATCCCGGACCCGCAGAGAATCCATCTGTTTCTTTAGGTGCTTGTAAATCTCCTTTTAGAGTAAAAGGATAAAGTACAAACTTCCTTAACCTATTTTTTAATAATGGGAAGAATGTTTCAACAATCTCTTTATATCCAATAATCACTTCTTTATAAATTTTTACAGTTCTTATATATAGCTGTTCATCGGAGTAGGCACTCCATACCCAATTGTCTTTAGGATTTTCAATATCCTCCCCAGGTATCGGACATTCTACAACATTAATACCTTTAATCTCTAAATTTGCAATGTAATCCTTATACAATGACATTGGAACTCGTTTTTTATTTACATTTATATCTGAAATATTCTGATATTCTTTTTCAATTCTAGATTTTATTTCATTTATACTGATACTTTTGGTGTATAAAGAGCCTTTCCTGACTATTTTTAAGGAAGTGCTCCACATTAATTCTTTATAAATTATCTCTGTACAGATGGGCAATGCCTTATTTTTAATTATTTTTGTTAATTTACCCCTTAATTCCTCGAATGTCCATCTCCAATACCAACTTGATCTATCACCTGGTCTAGCTCCTTTATAACTTAGCCAGTCATATTCAATCTTATTTCCATCTAGGATATTGATTTCAGGCAGTTTTTTTCTTCCCCTATACCAAGATATATATAACCATTCGTCATCTTTCATTATTCCAATAGGTAGGATAGTTCGATTCATATCCACTGGTGCAATAATATCAGCTAAGATGCCTAAAGATTTTATCCAAGAACTCATGGTCATTCTAATTTTTTCTCCACATTCTTGTGTTGATAAAGAGGTTATATCATTATGAATTCCCCATTTTTTTATACTTTCCTCTATTAGTACTGAAGCAAAACCTGGTACCTTTTCTACAATTTCGCGAAGAATATTGTCAATAGTATCCTCCTTAAATATGGTAATTAGAATAATAAGAGGATATTTCCAGTAATCTAAAGTACCCTTTTCAATTATGTGATTAATATTTATCATATTTTCGGATAACGACTTAGCAGCAAACCATTGATTCAATATCGGAAGAACAAATGATATGTAACCATTTTCTTCAATAATCAAACCACTGTTTAAGAGACTCCTAACTTCGACAATGTCACCTATTTCAGTCTTTTTAACAGGAACATTTCCACTGCTAGTACTTATCATAGCTAAATTCATTAGTAACTGATTTGTATTTGATTCATTTATTTCTACATTTTTAAAGGCGTTTTCTATTAAGTATGCTAGTAGTTAGCCACTGGTATTTGGGATTATATTATTTGTTTTTCTTAAATATAATCCAAGTAAAATCGCGAAAAGAGGACGTTGAATTACTACTTCTATGTCTTTAGGTAGATTGTAAAAATGATAAAGTTTTTGCTGATTATTGATAAAATTTACTATCTCTAATGCTTCATCTTCATTCAAACCTTTCATTCTTATCTTTTCAGAGATATTAGCAAAAATACTTAATGGTCTGCTTGTAAGGATTATGCAGAGATTATCCCATCTTTCAATAGCAATACGCATATTTTCTAATATATTTGATGCGATTGATACTGATACTTCATCCATTCCATCTACTATAATCCAGTATCTTTTTGATTTATCAAGAACTATTTTTTCTAGATACTTTTGAACGTCAATGTCTAATTGTGCTGCATTTATACTTATCGGAATAGGAAAATCAAATTCATTCTCTGCTCTTAATAACAAATCTAAATAAATCTTATCAATAGCAAAAGATTTACCTAGTCCAAACTCACCTTCTATTACTACTAATCGTTTTTCGTCAGTTGGCTTTAAATATTCAAAATTATAGTGTTTATTCTCTAAAAAATATAAAGCTTGTTCTTTATCCAAACCATTTGCCTTAAGTCGTGAAATAGATTTTGCTAAAGTTAGCTTTCTTTGCTCATCTATTATTTTTTTTTTAATACAATATCTCTTTCAAAAATCTCATTTACTGCTTCACTAACATGTCTGTAACTTATAGAACTATGATTTTCTACTTTTAAGATCCCACTATGATCTCCTGGAAGAGGAATTCCTCCTGTCCATTTCGATCTGACAATATGTGGAATGGCGCTGTTTTCTGGCACAATAGTATCCTCTGTTCCAAAGAAAAATTTAAAATCTAAATTAATTGTTTCTAAATGCTTTTGCCATAATCTTATCGTTTCATCTAAAAAACTGCTATTAGGCTCTAAAGATGGAATTTGAGCATGCTTGTTTATACTCTTTATTAATTGATTATATAAAGCAAATGAAGAACCATTATATGGTGTAGCTAAACTAATCATACCTTTTACATTATGAGTTTGATTATGTTCAAGTTCCTCGAGAATATATCTTATAGCTACTAATCCACCCATACTATGACCGATTAATAATACATTTTTATATTGCTTAATTTTTTTCGAGTCAATTTCTCTTTTTAATTCCCTAGCCAAAGTTTCAATAGTAGTAAAAGGACCTTTTCCAACAGAAAAACTTTTAAATTTACCTAGTTTAAGTTTTTTAATTCCCATTAGAGCCAATAATCCGTTTGCTAAATGGAATGTATCATAAGTTATTTCCGCTACATCTACATTTTTAAATGTATCATCAGTTAAAAATAGATCTATCCATGAAATACCATCCTGTTTCCATGTATTATCAGATGCACCAAGTCCATGTATCAGTACGATTAAATTATCATTTTTTATATCATTTTTTTTATGTAACAATAAATTTAACGCCAATTCAAATCCCTCATTTATCCATATATAACAAAATGTTAACACTCATAGTCAATTATACCAAGATATGCTTCATCATTCATTACAATAAGCGAAATACATTGAAACTTCGCTATCTTTCAAAATTACTAACTTTCACCATCTCTTTATCTTTTGAAACAAGATTGTAAGTTTGATTAGAGTTCATTATATCAATTTCTATCTGGAACGAAAAAATCATAATAATCACCTTGTATAATTATTCTGCTCCCATAGCGACATAAGGAAGAGAAGTTCCAATAATTCAAGGGAAGCACTCATTTGTTTAAGTACATTTTTTTACAAGCTCTTCTTCTTAACTTAGTATTGGATATATAACACTTTTGCAAAAAAAGACCCCAAGTACTCTACACCCGAGGTCTAAATGTTAATTATTATTTGTTCTTCATATAATTTTGGTAATTCTTATTTCCACCAGAAAGATTATATATATCATTAAACCCTAAGTTACGCAAAACATTTTGTGCAGCATTCCCAGTGACTCCACCATTACAGTAAGTTACGGTTGGTAAGTTACGATCAAGCTCTCTACTTTTCACACGTAATTCACCTAGTGGTATATTTATTGCACTCTCCACTTTTGATACATTATGTTGTTTTGGTGCTCTGGTATCAATTACTTGAAGAGCTTCTCCTTTTTCTATTCTCTCCGTTAGTTCCTTTGGTGTAATTAGCTTATTTTTCTTTTCAATAGCATTTTGCAGAGCCATTCCAGTGTACATTACTGGATCTTTTGTTGTACTGAATGGAGGTGCATAGGCAAGATCTAGATGGAATAAATCTTCTGCTTTTGCTTTAAACGTCATTGCTGTTACAAATACATCAATCCGTTTATCTACACCTTCTTCTCCAACTATTTGTACACCTAATATTCTGCCAGTTTCTCTATCAGCAATTGCTTTAATAACTAATTCTTTTCCTCCGAGGTACTCTGCTCTAGCCGGTTTAATATTATGAAGTATTTCGATATCATAGCCTTCTTCTAATGCTTCTACTTCATTCATACCTGTTTGACCAACAGCCAAATCAAATACTCTTAAGATACCAGTACCTAAAATACCTCGGTGTTCTAAAGAACCTCCCGTTATTACATCTCCAGCTATTCTTCCCATTTTATTAGCTGTACTTCCTAATGGACGATAGATAGGTTTTCCTGTAATAACGGAGTAGCTTTCAGCAACATCACCAACAGCATAAACATCAGGAAGGTTAGTCTGCATTTTGGAGTTAACTGCAATAGCTCCAGTACTACCAATTTCAACACCGATTTCCTTAGCCAATTGTGTATTTGGACGAACACCCGTAGCTAATATAACAATATCCGTTTCAATAGCTTTTCCTGATTTAGTTTGTACTTCCTTCTTGCTTATCGCAGTTACCTCATCATTTAAGATGAGATTGACTCCTTTTTTAACTAAGTGTTCTTCCACTCGTGAAGCGATATCTTTATCCATATGTGCCATTACATGATTACTACGTTGTACGATTGTTACCTCTAAACCTCTATGAGTAAGCTGTTCTGCCATTTCTAATCCAATATAGCCAGCTCCTATGATGGTTGCTTTCTTTGGTTGGTTTGCTTTCATATATTGATCAATAGCTGCTGTATTTTGTATCGTACGAACTTGGAAAACATGCTCTCCATCTACTCCATCAATATCAGGTTTAATTGGAGAAGCCCCTGTTGCAAAAACCAATACATCATAAGAGTCTTCTTTTATTTCATTTGTATCTAAGTTCTTCACTTGAACTTTCTTCTGCTCGGCATCAATTGTAGTTACTTCATGACGAGTAAAAATATCTACGTTATATCGCTTTTTAAACCAAGCAGCACTTCTTGGAGTTAATGTTTCCAGATTTTCTACTTCTCCACCTAGAAAATAAGGAATACCGCATATGGAATAAGAAATGTCATAGTCTGCATTATATAGAGTGATTTCCGCATTTTCATCGTTCCTACGTGCCTTTGCTGCTACAGATGTTCCTGCTGCTACAGATCCTATAATTAGTACTTTCATATTTATATCCTCCAAAATTAGTATCAATATTACTCTGTATAATTAACAATTCCCGTTCATTTATGAAAGAATGGAAAGCCACAGATATAAGCCGATTAGAGTTATCAAAAGGGTTGGAATAGTTAAGACAATACCTGTTTTAAAATAAGTTCCCCATGATATTTTTACACCTTTTTGAGATAAAACATGGAGCCATAACAACGTTGCTAATGAACCAATTGGTGTAATCTTAGGACCTAAATCAGATCCAATAACATTGGCATAAATTAACCCTTCTTTTATTACTCCTGTAGCATTTGTATCTGCAATTGCTAATGCATCAATAAGTACAGTTGGCATATTATTCATTATGGACGATATGATTGCTGCAATGAATCCCATTCCCATGGTTGCAACAAACAATCCTTGGTCTGCAGCTGCTTGAATAACACTAGATAGCAGGTCTGTTAAACCTACATTACGCAATCCATAAATTACGACATACATTCCAATAGAGAAGAATACAATTGCCCACGGAGCACCCTTTACTACTTTCTTAATAGATACAGCAGCGCTTCTTCTTGCAAATACAAGGAAAATAATCGCAATTACACCTGCTATGATTGAGACTGGAATAGACAGGAATTCACTCACGAAATAGCCAATAAGTAAAACAGCTAAAATCATCCAAGATAAACGAAACATCTTTAAATCTTTTATTGCTTCTTGTGGTACTTTTAATTGATTTAAATCATAAACCTTTGGAATTCTTTTACGGAAATATAAGTACAACACCAGGATACTTGCTATTAAAGAAAAAATATTTGGCACAATCATTCTGGATGCATATTCTACAAATCCGATATCAAAGAAATCAGCAGAAACAATGTTGACCAAATTACTAACAACTAAAGGTAATGATGTAGTGTCTGCTATAAAACCACTTGCAATGATAAACGGAAAAACCATTTTCTCGTCTAACTTTAAAGCTCTAACCATCGCTAAAACGATTGGTGTTAAAATTAGTGCTGCCCCATCGTTTGCAAAAAACGCTGCAACAATAGCACCTAAAATAGCAACGTAAACAAACATCTTGAGTCCATTACCACCAGCAACTCTTGCCATATGTAAAGCTGCCCATTCAAAAAATCCTATTTCATCTAAGATTAAAGAAATAATAATGATTGCGACAAATGCAAGTGTTGCATTCCAAACAATTCCAGTTACGTCAATGACATCATTGAAATCAACTACACCAACAAGAAGAGCTAATATTGCCCCGCCACATGCTGACCAACCAATCGAAAGATTTTTCGGTTGCCAGATAACTAATGTCAGTGTTACTAAAAAGATAATTATTGCTAATATAGTTTGTAACAAAGCTGTTAACCTCCATTAATTACATATAATTCTTAAACCCTTTTCCTCTAGCCATAGTAATTTTTCTCTCTGACTTGGAACATGTTTTAATAACTCTTTAACTAATACGTAGTATTCACTTGTTGTGTTTAAAGAATAAACCACCCACTGACCTTTTCTTTGTTCTTTAACAATTCCAAGATCTCGCATCTTCCGTAAATGCTGGCTAATAGAAGGTTGTGACATATTAAAAAGTTCAACAAATTCACAGACACAACACTCCTGTTCATCCAACATGCTTACCATAGATAATCTTGTTTTATCTCCTAAAAGCTTTAATACATTTGCAGTATCCTTTATATCCATTACAGTTGCCAGATTTATTTACCTCCCTTAGTATCTTCAAAAAAAAATGGTACTCATGTAACCAATCAAAGATATTAATGAAGAACTCATTTGCGTATATAATTATATGCTTATATGTTAATTATAAAAAAAGTTAATGTCAACCACATTAACCCTTATTATTTTATTTATTCACAAGAAATACGCATTCCGTTTTCCTCAAGCCAAATAAATTTTTCATTTTGATTTGGAATGTAATTTAAAATGTTTTTAATCATAGGGAAATATTGATTTCCTTGCTCTAGAGAATAGATAACCCATTTGCCTTTTCTTTGCTCTTTAACCAGACCAGCATCTTTTAATTTTCTCAAATGTTGACTTATAGCTGGCTGTGACATTTGAAACACATCCACAAATTCACATACACAGCAGTCATTTATCATTAGCATTCCCATTATGGATAACCTTGTCTTATCACCTAGTAGTTTCAAAATATTCGCAATAGTATCTATTTGTTCAATAGTCATGTATAATCATCCGTTCCATTTGAATTACCTTTATACTAAATGGAGTAGTCATAGTATGCAAGAAAATAAGAGTTAGTTAAACTCTTATTTTCTCTTTTCAATAGTATATTTAATTAATGAGCTATTTCCTTCTCTAATTCGCAATAAGCTCGAATGAAATTACTATAGGATATAGATCCAAGTGTATTTTCTTTATTGCTAAATAATCTTGCAAAAGCCTTCTCTCTTGCTAATTCAATGGAAACTTCCAAACTATTCATGATTAATTTCAAGTAAGCTTTAAAATAATCTTTACTTAGATTGCCACCTTTATTTATAACCATATATAACCCTCACTCTTAATTATTAGGAGCAACACGAATTCGTCTCACAACTATTATTAGGTGTAATATTAGAGAAACTCACGCTACAAACCCCTGTCTCAGGTAAATCTAGCTCTACTTTTTCAGAAGATTCTATATCTCCTGCCATAAATGCTGCTATTGAACGTACCTGTTCATATCCTGTAGCCATTAAGAAGGTTGGAGCTCGACCATAGCTTTTAGATCCAACAATATATAGATTCTTCTCAGGCTGCCTCAATTCTTTTTCACCATGTGGACGAACTGTTCCACAGCTATGCAAATTAGGATCAATTAAAGGAGAAATTGCCTCTACACTTTCAGTAGCAAAATCAACTTTTGTACGTAATTCATTTAAAAAAGAGTAACTAGGTCGATTTCCTGTATTGACAATAACTTCATCAATCGATTCAATTTCCAGCTTTACACCGTTCACTTCTCCTATAATATTTAGCGTTGAGGTATTATTCCTTTTTATCAACTGATCTACTCTAAAGGAAGTGTGTACTTGAACGATCCCTTTATCCACCAATCCATGAATCCTGCTGCCTAATAATCCTCTTGCTTCTAAGGCATCCTTTTCCTCTCCACCATATGCATCCTCTACCCGTTCTTTGCGGATAATCCATATAATTTCTGTTTTAGGGTTCTTTTCCTTTAAAATCCCTAATTCTAATAAAGCATTAATGGCAGAGTGACCGCTTCCTATAACTGCTACTTTCTTATTTTTGTAGCGGTTTATACTTTCTCCCAAGATATCAGGTAACCCATAAAAAATGTTGTCCTTCAGGGATTTTTCTGATTCTAACCAAACTCCATTGGAGTTAGCTGGATTAGGATTTCCCCATGTACCAGTAGCATCAATGACAGCTCTTGACTCAAGAACTTGAATAGTCCCTTTATACTCTGTATAAATAACAAATGGGACATTCTCTCTGTTAGCTGTCTTCATTTTATCGGTATTTTTTTTGGCTATAGAAATGACTTTTGTATTTAAAGCTATTACTTCTTGTAATTCTGGAATCTTTGATAAAGGGATTAAATAATTTTCCACGAGTTCTTTACCAGTAGGTATTTCCTCAAGATTCGGTTGTTCCCATCCATCTCTCTCTAATAAAGTAGATGCTGCTTTATCGATGTTGTATTTCCATTGTGAGAATAGTTTTATATGCTTCCAAGTAAGGATGTTTGCTCCCACTTCTGTTCCAGCTTCTAGAACAATCACTTTTTGCTTATATTGAATCAAATGAGCTGCAGCAGCTAAACCTACAGGACCTGCCCCAATAATAGCAATAGGTAGTTCTTTACTGATAGTTGTATTTTCTTGAGTTTCATCCGATGGCTGACAGCAAGATGATAAGATAAAATCAGACATATTAATTACTCTCCTTTGTATTTAACAAATAGTAATCTTGATCAAAAAGCAACTTTTCCATTATCATTACATCTACAAATTTGCCTCTTAATCTTCCTTGATTTTTAAATAATCCAACCTCCCTATAGTTTAGTTTTCGGTATAAACCTTGGCCTAAAGTATTTATAGGAAATGTAGAGAGCACTAGTTTGTAGAAATCCTGTGATTTTGCTTCTTCTTCTAAGACATGTAATAGTTGCTGTCCTAGTCCTTGGCCCCTAAATCCCCTATGTATATATATGGATATTTCTCCTACGCAATCATAAGCAGCCCTACTATTGTATGGGTTAATCGAAGCCCACCCCATAATTTCTCCTTGTTCATTGGTTGCTACGAAAGCACAATATCTTCCATTATGAAGATTAAAACAATTGTAAATATAGTTTTCGTCTTTAGATTCTTCTTCAAAGCTGGCTATTCCATCTTCAATTCCTTGATTATAAATCTCTAATATAGCCGATAAATCCCTTTTCTCTACTTTCCTAATCATTTTTCCATCCCCTTAATTGACTTTTTCATTAATTGACTTTATCAACTATATTGTTTAATGAAGGCCACCTTATTTGGTGGCACAACTACCTAACCCATTATTTTTGTTCATTGCAACCAATAGCAAACTTAGACTTTCTAAAACCTGTTGATGCTTATCTTCCTGTATGTGCTCGAAAATATTACCGAGATACTCCATCATTTGATTGGAAATTTCATCTGCTTTCGATTCCCCTTCATCTGTAAGTGACAAAAGGACATATCTTCTATCATTAGGGTCTGGAACTCTTGAGATGAAGTGAAGCTCAACCAATTTATTAACCTGACGACTTAAAAGTCCTGTATCCATGATTAACTTTTCTGCCAATGTCTGTAGAGATATATTCGGACTCTTACTTAACTCATAGACAATGTGACTTTGCGATACTGTAATTCCACAACAGTCAGAACCATCTTTCTGAAGAAGTCCAAAGTCCCTTACCAACTGTTGTAACAACTCACGTATTTGAATTTTATCCTGGGTTTTCATATATTATCGCCTCTACACTAAATGATAACGTCATTAATTGATATTGTCAAATGTTAAACTTCCTAATTCTTATGAGACATAAGAAACAGTTTCAAAAAGGTTCCTTTTTAGGTCTACAAATGATAGACTATGCTTAATAATGGTATGAAAGATGAAGATAAAATATTTATATCAAAAGTAATTCTTCGAAATTTAGAAAAATCATTAATAAAATCTAGATATATATCGATATTAATTTCTCTTATCGAATTTTAATTTAGAAGGAGTTAGAATATGAATAGTTTACAATATAGCAGCAAAACAAAAATATTTGCTTTAGGTGGTCTAGGAGAAATCGGAAAAAACATGTATGTAATCGAGTACAATGATGAAATTATAATTGTAGATGCTGGATTTAAATTTCCTGAATCCGAATTATTAGGTATAGACTATGTTATACCTGATTATACGTACTTGGAGAAAAACAAAGACAAAATTAAAGGTTTATTTATTACACATGGACACGAAGATCATATAGGTGGAGTTCCTTTTTTATTTAAGCGTATAAAAGTACCTATTTATGCAGGGGCTCTAGCAACAGCATTAATTCAGAGTAAGTTAGAGGAACATAAAACAGGTTATGTAGAAATGATACATATTTCAGATGATATTGATGTTCAATTTGACAATATAAAAGTAAGATTTTTCCGAACAACACATAGCATTCCAGATTCTTTCGGCGTAGTAATCACCACACCTGATGGAAATATTGTGCATACAGGTGATTTTAAATTTGATTTTACACCAATGGGGATAGAAGCCAACCTTCACAAAATAGCAGAAATTGGTCGAGAAGGAGTTTTATGTTTATTATCTGATAGTACAAATAGTGAAGTACCCGGTTTTTCAATGTCTGAAAAAAAAGTTGGAGAATCGATTAAAGAGATATTCGAAGCAACACAATCTCGTATTTTATTTGCGACATTTGCATCAAACATTCATAGAATACAACAAGTAGTTGAAGCTTCTATTCGTTATAAGCGGAAAATCGCTATCGTTGGAAGAAGTATGGAAAAAACAATTCAGATAGGAAAAAACCTAGGTTATATACAGGCTCCTGAAGATATATTTGTTGAAATCAGTCAAATTAATTATCTTCCAACTCATGAAGTAACTATTATATGTACAGGAAGTCAAGGAGAACCTATGGCTGCATTGTCGAGAATAGCAAATGGTAATCATCGACAAATTCATATTGTCAAAGGTGACACAGTTGTTTTTTCTTCCTCTCCTATTCCTGGGAATATTATAAGTGTTAATCGGACAATTAATCAATTATTCCGAGTAGGTGCAAATGTTATACACCATAAAATTAGTGATATTCATACATCTGGTCATGGTACCCAAGAAGAACAAAAATTAATGATATCACTAATAAAGCCCAAATACTTCATGCCCATTCATGGAGAATACCGAATGTTAAAAAAACACGTAGAATTAGCTGTTGATTGGGGTGTTTCACTAGAAAATTGCTTTGTTATGGATAATGGTCAAGTACTAGAAATCTCTGAAGATGAAGCACGAATTAACAGTAAAACAATACCTTCCCAAGGTGTCTATGTTGATGGAAGCGGTATAGGTGATATAGGAAATATTGTATTACGTGATCGCAAAATTTTATCCGAAGAAGGAATTATCATCATAAGTCTAAGTATGGATAGTAAAAAAAAGCAGTTAGTATCTCCACCTGCAATAGTTACAAGAGGATTCGTTTATATGCGTGGGTCTGAAGAACTTATGAGAACAATAGAAAAAGTGGTAAATGAATGTGTATCCACACTACTCAAACAAGATATATTAAATTGGGGGAAAATTAAACAAGAGATTGTGGAAGTTCTTAGTCCATTCTTATATGCTGAAACTGGACGTCGACCAATGTTACTACCCATTATTATAGAAGTGTAAGAATACAATATTTTCTTTTATAAAAATTGTCACAGAAACTAACAAAGGGTTTCTTTTTTCAACTACTTTAAGAAACCTTTTTATATAAAGTAATAATTAGAGATGCACTGTTAAGCTAAGCCAATTATCCTCCTGATAAATAAAAATATGAAAAAATTATTATCTATCATAGTTGATTGATTTACCTTGTGTCCAATTAAACTTAATAAAAACATTATCTCTAATAAGAGGAAAATCATAGGAAGTACAATAAAAAAATATGTTATTATAGTTTGGTCACAACACCATCAGGAGGATAAATATGTTATATGGCTACGCTAGACCAACACAAGAAGATCTTACTTGCAAAAAACAAATAACTCAATTAGAAGCAATAAATTGCACATCTATCATTTTAGAAGACCATTCCTCAGCCAAAAAAAGAATAAAATTAATAGAATTAATAAACTCTCTTTCAAGTGAGGACAAAATTGTTATTACTAAATTTTTCGCACTTGCTGATTCCACCCGTCATCTTCTGGAAATAATGGAGAAAGTTCAGAAAAAGAACGCATTTTTGCAGTCGTTACATGAAAATGTCGATACTAGCATAACAAAACACTATGAATTTACTGGGATACTAAATCATTTAGTTGAATTCCAAACAGACTTGATTAGTGAAAAAACCAAAGAAGGATTATTTGAAGCAAAAAAAAATGGAAAAGCACCTGGAAGACCAAAAAAGCCAGATAAAAATGTTAAACTTGCCATGTCAATGTACAAAAGTGGAAAATTCAGTCTTGCCCAAATAAAGGAACATACCGGAATCAGTAAAACTACTCTGTATCGATATCTAGAAAAATAATACTTCATCAGTGTTTTACAAATCTCCAATTAATTACTAGTGAAACTAAATCATTACTTAGTGTAGCTATTCTCCACTATAATTCATCACTTTAGAGGTTGGCTCCTTAATACAAGAATTATTTTAGATAGCCATCTTCTCATCTTTTTAATCAAAAGGAGTGTAGTTAATACTATGAATAAAAGGAAGAGGAATACTTCTATATTTTACGGTTGGTTTATTGTTTTTATAGCAGGTTTAGGTACATTTTTTTCAGGGCCTGGTCAAACCTATTCAAATTCGACATTCATTGAGGAATACATAAAAAGTTTTGGGTGGAATAGAACCGAAATATCCAGTCTATATTCCATCGCTACTTTATGCTCTGGATTTCTGATAATGTTTATGGGAAAGTTTATGGATCGCTTTGGTTATCGTAGAATGCTCGGAATAGTAAGTGTCTTGTTTTCATTAGCTTGTTTTTTCAATAGTTTTGTTACCAATATTTGGATGTTAGGAATTGGTTTTTTCTTGATTAGGTTCTTGGGTCAAGGAAGTATGACGTTAATTCCTAATACCATAGTGCCACAATGGTTTATAAAAAAACGAGGAAGAGCAATGAGTTTTATGGCTATAGGAAGCTTTTCAAGTGCTGCTTTTTTTCCTATTGCAAATACGTGGTTAATTGATAAGTGGGACTGGCAAACAACCTGGCAAATATGGGGAGTCGCATTACTAATTATTTTCACACCCCTTGCTATAATAGGAGTGAGAAATAGGCCTGAGGATATTGGAGCCTTGCCAGATGGTATTACAGAAAAATTCAAGAATAAATCTCATAATAAAATATCCCATTCTTATTTAGTGATGGATTGGACCTTAAAAGAAGCTATGCAAACTAAAGCTTTTTGGGCAATTTTAGTTTGCGTGGGAATCCCTGCACTTGTAAATACAGCTATTACATTCCATCTCTTATCCATATTTCAAGAACAGCACCTGTCCCCGCAGTTAGCAGCTAGTGTTTTAAGCCTGATGGCATTAGTTGGATTCCCAATTTCATTTTTGTCAGGTTTTATACTAGAAAAAATACAAACAAAAATCCTTTTGATGGGGATATTCTTAACAGAGATTACATTCCTCATTCTGTTAATAAATGTAAAAAGCATTTGGATTGGAATTATTTTTGGAATATTATGGGGAGCAAGCAATGGAATAGAAAGAATTACACTCAATATTATATGGTCTGATTATTTCGGAAGAAAATACCTAGGGAGTATAAACGGGATTGCTATGATGGTTATGGTTGTAGGTTCTGCAATTGGTCCATTGCCACTAGGAATAGGATATGATTATTTTCACAGTTATATAGAAAGCTTATTATTTTTACTGTTATTTCCGATTCTTGGAATATTTGGAGCAATCCTTGCAAAAAAACCTCAGAAAGTAACAATAGCAAAAAGAGCTAATTAGAGGAGGTTTTAACCTTCTTTCTAATTAGCAAGTTTATTTTACAATTAATACTGGACAGTTAGCTCTTTTAGTTACTTTATGACTTACACTACCTAAAACAAATTCCTGTAGGACGTTTAATCCTCTGCTTCCCATTATTGCAAGATCTGTACCCTTGTTATTAATGTAGTCTACTAAAACTTGACCTGGTTCTCCCTTTAATATAACAACTTCATAATTGAGCCCCGATTCTTTCACTAACTTTTCCACTTCTGAAATTTTCCCTCTATTTTTATCAACAAATTCAGAGCTATTCCAATTATGAAGGGTCTCAGTCTTTGCCTTTGAAGGATCACTTACCATAACGATTTCTACTTTAGATTCTGAGCAACAGTTAGCAATATAAATTGCGTTTAATGCAGCTCTTTTTGAGTGTACGGAACCATCGGTTGCTAATAAGATATTTCTATACATTTTCATTCCTCCCAACTAAGCAAGCGCTTACATATATAATATAACTTTTTATATAAAACGGGAACTTAATTTATGTTATTTTTATTTTATTTTCAATTAAACTCATTCATTTCCATTTTCCTCAAAAATAAAACCCACTTTTTTTAAAGTGGGTTTTATAATACAATTATTTTACTATCAATACTGGGCAATTGGCTCTTTTAACCACCTTATGGCTGACGCTGCCTAGTACCATTTCTTGTAGAGTGTTAAGTCCTCTGCTTCCGATTACAACCATATCAAACTTTTTTTTATTAGCATGTTCTACTATAGCTGGTCCAGGGTCTCCGTGTAATAATTCAAAACTAAAATCAATATTATTGGCATTTAATAACTCTTCAAAAGGCAATAATTTTTTCTTGCGAGATAACTCCAATTCCTCCTTATTATGAGCGTGTAAAACCTCATCTTTTGATTTGGAAAAATCCACAACATAAACTAATTTTATTGTACTTTCTTCACTTAAAGAAGCAATTTTCATTGCTTCCTCTGTTGCTCTTTTAGAATGTTCTGATCCATCAATGGCTAATAGTATTTTTTTATACATTATACACTTCACTCCCCTTTTTAGTGTGCAGATAATTTTGCATTTGGATCGTTAAATACTGCCAACTTATCCACGATTTTTTTACTTGCTGCATTTAAGTTTTTAATAGTCACGTTGTTATGATTTTCTCGATATTTAATCACTACTTTATCGATCGCACCAACAGCTGAATCATCCCATATGTGCGCATTGGTGAAATCAATAATAATATTCTTATTCTCCACAGAAAAATCAAATTGCTCCACGAACTCTTCCACGGAAGCGAAAAATAACTGCCCTTCTACCTCGAAAGTAATATTCTGGTTATTCACATTCCTAACCAACTTAATTTTAGATATTTTAGCCACAAAAAAGATGGCGCTTAATATAACTCCTGCTATAACACCGATAGATAAATCATGTGTTGCTACTACGATGATAACAGTGACTAACATAACTGCTGCATCTGTTTTTGGAGCGTTTTTTAGGTAAGTAAAAGATGACCAGTCAAATGTACCAATAGAAACCATGATCATTATACCTACCAGGACTGCCATTGGAATTTGGACTACTATATTCCCTAATACCAAAATTAGAAACATAAGAAATAGTCCAGCAACAAGTGTAGATAACCTACCTCTACCACCTGACTTTACGTTTATAACGGATTGTCCTATCATCGCACAACTTGCCATACCACCAAAAAAACCTGTAATAACATTGGCAATTCCTTGCCCTCTAGCTTCCCTATTTTTATTACTACCTGTTCCAGTCATGTCGTCCACAATGGAAGCAGTTAAAAGAGATTCTAATAAACCTACAATAGCTAATGCAATGGAATATGGAAAAATAATCTTTAATGTTTCAAAATTAAGTGGTACATCAGGAATAAAGAAAGATGGTAACGATTGAGTGATATTACCTAAATCTCCAACTGTTCTTAAATCAAAGTCAGAGAAAATTGCTAAACTTGTTAATAAAACAATTGCAATTAATGGTGCTGGAACCGTCTTTATAAATCTTGGTAAGATATAGACAATCAATAATGTAATGGCTACAAAGATATAAGTCATATTGGAGATACCTATAAAATGAGGGACTTGTGCCATAAATATTAAAATAGCTAAAGAATTAACAAAGCCAACCATAACTGCCCTCGGAATAAACTTCATTAGCTTTGCTATTTTTAAAACTCCAAAAACAACTTGGATAATACCTGTTAATATAGTGGCTGCTAATAAGTAGTTTATACCGTAGTCTTTTACTAATGGCACCATTAGTAATGCCATAGCTCCAGTCGCAGCCGAAATCATAGCTGGTCTTCCGCCAACAAAAGAAATGGTTACAGCCATACAAAAAGAGGCATACAGGCCAACCATTGGATCAACACCCGCAATAATGGAAAACGCTATTGCTTCTGGAATCAGTGCCAAGGCAACTACTATTCCAGATAGAATATCTGCGGGAATATTTGAAAACCAATCTCTCTTCATTTTTTCAATCACTAAAAAATACCTCCGTTATAATATTTTATATAATAAATATATAATCAGCTTTTTTAACTTACTTTGAACAGTCTAACACCAAAAGAACCAAAATGGAACCATTTTGGTTCTTTTTTTCAAATAATTTTTATGATATGGTTTATTTAAACGCTTAAAAACTAAGGAGGCTAATACATGTTAATTGGTTATATGAGGCCTGTTGAAGATGACCCTAATTGTATAGATCAGTTAGAAAGTCTTACTACCTATCATTGTAACGTAATCTATACTGAAGAACTTAGTTCTCACAAGAATAAAACTACACTTAAAAAGATGTTATTAAACTTAAATAAACACGATAAGATTGTGGTTGAAAAATTTTATACAATTGCTGATTCATTAAAAAAATTAAAGGAGATATTAAATATTATTAGGGAAAAAGATGCTTATATTTTGTTTATTAAAGAGAATATTGATACGAGTAATGTAATGGAAGAAAAGTTTAATGAATATGTACAACATCTAATAAACCTTCAGGGCGATATTATAAGTGAAAACACTAAAATAGGAATAAAAACAGCTAAAAACCAGGGGAAAAATACAGGTAGACCCAAAAAGTCTTTACGTAATATTCAAAAAGCAATTGATATGTATATTAGTAAGCAGTTTTCATTAATAGAAATTCAAAATACAACTGGAATTAGTAAGTCCAGCTTATACAGATATTTATCAAATTGGGAGGGAAAATCCTAAGCTTAAATTATATTGGGTGACTACCAATTTGTGATTTTTTCAAGTATTTTTAGGTAACATCAAGTGCTGGCTGATAATTGTTAATTTCCTTATATTGATTGGAAAAAATATAAAAACCTCTGTCAAATTTAAGAACAGAGGTTTTCCAATTTTTTGTCTATTTTAATTAATCTTAGATGAAATAATACTAAATATTTAGTTATTTTACATTTAACTTCAAATCAGTTGAGAACTTTTTGTAAAAAAGCAACTTTTTTCATCTAGAACTTTATTTTAATACAACAACTCAATTATATTACGAATATTTATGACAAATCATTCCGGAAAAATTACTAAATTAATCCGATTTTGAATTCTGACATATTATTTACTCTCCTTTGTTTTTAACAAATAATAATCTTGATCAAAAAGCAATTTTTCCATAATCATTACATCTACAAATTCCCCTCTTAATTTTCCTTGATTTTTAAATAATCCAACTTTCCTATAATTCTGCTTTCGATACAGACCTTGACCTAAAGCATTGATAGGGAATGTAAAGAGCACTAACTTGTAAAAACCATGTGATTTTGCTTCTTCTTCTAAGACCCGTAATAATTGCTGACCTATTCCTTTCCCCCTAAATCCCCTATGTATATATATGGATAGTTCTCCTACACCCTGGTAAACAGCTCTTGTATTATAAGCATTTATGGAAGCCCAACCAGTTATTTCTCCTTGTTCGTTTGTTGCTACGAAAGCACAATATCTTCCATTATGGAGATTAAACCATTTGTAAATATAGTTTTCGTCTTTAAGTTCTTCTTCAAAGGTGGCTATTCCATCTTCAATTCCTTGATTATAAATCTCTAATATAGCCAATAAATCCCTTTCCTCTACTTTCCTAATCATTTTTCCAACTCCTTAATTGACTTTCACATTAATTGACTTTATCAATTATAATATTTAATGAAAGCCACCTTATTTGGTGGCACAACTACCTAGCCCATTGTTTTTATTCATTGCATATAGAAGCAAACTTAGACTTTCCATTACCTGTTGATGTTTATCTTCCTGAATATGTTGAAAAATATTACCTAGATACTCTAACATTTGATTGGAAATTTCCTCTGCCTTCAATTCCCCTTCATCCGTAAGTGACAAAAGGACATACCTTCTATCATTAGGATCTGGAACTCTTAAAATAAAGTTAAGTTCAACCAGTTTATTTACCTGTCTACTTAAAAGCCCTGTATCCATCATTAACTTTTCTGCCAATGTCTGTAGAGATACATTTGGGCTCTTACTTAACTCATAAACAATGTGACTTTGTGATACTGTAATTCCACAACAATCAGATCCGTCTTTCTGAAGAAGACCAAAGTCCCTTACCAATTGCTGGAGCAATTCACGTATTTGAATTTTATCCTGTGTTTTCATATATTATCGCCTCTAATTAGATGTTATCATCATTAATTGATAATGTCAAATAATATTTTGAACTTATACCTTATTCAACTCCCCCTTTAGTTACACAAGAGACTCCTCCACTAAAATAAAATGAGTGTTAACTTTTAAATTAAGCGTTAATTACTATTAACCTTAAATCTCATAAAAAACGTCTAATCCCTTATGAAACAAGGTTCTAGACGTTTATCAATTATAAAAGCGTTAATATTAGTAAAAACGAGTTCATTTATTTTTCACCTTCTTATTACGCGTTATTATATGTATTTTTTCATCCTTTTCTCTTTCTCAAATGCATCAATCAAATTAAATTTCTCATCATTAAATGGATTGATAACAAAGGGTCTTGTTGATAATGAAATGGATTTAAATGAAATATACAAGTCATCCTCAGAAATTAAATCACTCCCACTTTTTAAAGCCTGTACGGTTGATTCTTCTATTAGTTTTTTTATATAATAAGGATTTCCTTTAGTTGCATAAAAAATCTTCTTTGCTAATACTGGATCAGCTAAGAAAGCTTGCTCAGGAAAGGGCAGTTGCTTATCTAATCCATTTAAAAACGCTCTAAATTCTATTTCCTCTTCTTTCGATTGGTAGGAAAAAGGCTGTAAACTTTGCTTTTCACAAAAGCGGCGGTCTAATTGTTCATTATAAACAAAGACTTTATTTGATTCAGGCATTCCGCATACTAATATTGGTATTCTAACTTCATTAGATAAATTTTTCACCCAATTAGATGCTTTGTTTAATACATTTTTACTTTCGCTATCAATTAAATGTTGAAACTCATCTACTATAATCATTTCAACTTCACACTTTTCAACAAAAGATAATATTCTGACAGTCATATTATTCTCTGTACCACGATCATAGTTTGGATCTCCCATATTCAACAATATTTTAGAAGCCACTGACTTTGGTGTTGCTCCTACAGGAACTGTTAAATATAAAATCGGAATTTTTGTAAAACCATCAATAATTTTTCTCGGATATTTACTTTCATACTCTTTGAGTAGAGTAGATTTCCCAAGACCAGTTTCACCATATATAAATAAACCATCAGGCTGAACAGAACCAAAGGATAACTGATGGTGTTCTTCTATTTTATCTAATATTTTTTTATAACGCGGATATTGAATAATGATACTTTTAACGTGCTCTTTCCTTTTTTTTATTTCTTTGACATCAGGAATTTTACCTTTTAGTGGCTTAAATAATTCATTCATCGTTATGACCTCATTTTTTGAAACTCACTCCATAATCTGGTAATGAGTCTAAATCAATATAATCACTATTACTTTTCCCAATCATTGTTTCTTCATCTTGTAATTGCTCTTTTTTACTTTTAGTTGCATATTTTTTCTGTTTATTTTCCCTTTCTTTCTGTTCATCAAAATGAACAACTATTGTATCAGCTTCAATAGGACTTTCTATTTGTAGTTCCGCTAATCCCATTGAAGAAATACCTTCATAATTATAACTCTTAGGCAAATCTCGTTTATTCAACTGTTCCAAGTTGCGTTTTTGTTGGTTATATTTCTTTTTATCACAATTTGTGAGCTCTTTTACTTTTCTTATGGTTTTTGCTAAATTAGTTACATCATCTTTGTTAGCGCCAAGTGTTCTTACCGAAGAGTCTAGTTCTAACTGAGACAAATAAACAGGTAAATTCGTGGGAATTTCCTTTCTTTCAAGAGATGTGTTATTTGCTTGAATATATATTTTTTTAAATTTATCATAAACATAAACAGATCTCATATCCGCTAAGTCATATCGAACTTTAACAGACCCAATTTTCTTTTCGTGTTTTACCTCGTTAATTAAGTTAGCTCTAAGTTCCATTAAATCTTTACTATTATAGTATTCGTTTTCTATAACAACGCCTTTATTTTGTATCTTTCTATAATCTATTCCACTCATAAAAATTAATTTAAGCTCTTTTTTGCTTTGTGGTATAGGTAATTGTAGCAAAGGATTATTCACTAATCCTTTAAGCCATAGATCCTTTGGCTTTCCTCCTCGTCTCTTATCATAAGAATTCGCAATTACATCTACCATCACCAGATGAGCCATATAAATAAACGTCTGCATTGTTATACAAGCTTCTCCTACAGAATCATATAATCCTTTCTCATAAACATTTGAAAAAGTCGTTCCTTTTAATGTATGAATCCATGTAGTGTTAAGTGTTCTAAATCCTCTCTCGATAGTTCCCTTTTGATAACCAGCACCAACTTTACAAAAGTGAACATTTATATTTAACTGTTGGCAAGTATCCTTAACATCATACGATTCATTTATTATTGAATTATCAAATACTACCTCAGAGGGTTTTCCATATGCTACCCAATCATTTTCTATTAAGGGATATAATTTTTTCAGGTACGTTTTTGGCATAATAGAATGTAATAGACATTGTTTCACCGCAGATGCATTTACATCCTTAAATGTTACATAAAATCCTAGTGGATGACCGGTAGCTTTATCTATTGCATAGACTAGCCAAGGACGTTCTGGCTTTAGTGTCGATGGATTAATTAATAAGACATCGACAGGTGTCCAATCAATCTCCACTCTTTCCAAGGGTTTAGTAATTACAACTTCTTTTCTAGAACCTTTCTTCCTCAATTCAGTTTCAACTTTACCAAGCCTAATCTCTTCTTTTCTAAATTTGTCTTCTATAGTTTTCTTCCTTCTATAAAATGTAGAACGAGATACTATTTTAATTTTATTTTTATCATCTCTAAATCTGTTAATTTCTTCGATTCTTAATGAAAATTCAGAAAAAAGATGTTCATCTGTAAACTTTTCACCACTATATTGGAATTCATTTACCAGTTCTTCTATTAGTTCGACTATCTCTCCCTTTGTATAATGATTTTTGTGACCAGGCTTCTTTTTTACAAGAGTTCGAATATCTTCATATTTTTCCCATCTACTCTTCCATTCATAAAAGGTTGTTTTACTAACTTTTGGTTCTATCGTATCTAAATAACTCTTAATTTCTGCAGGTAGTATCTCTCCGTCTATCACTGGTTTTATAATTTTATACCTTCTTTTAGCCTCGTTAACTGAATCTATATCTAGCAATGAAAAGTCCCTAATTTCAGATTCACTGCTGCGCCAATCGTTATTTCTGAATACTAATTCTTCTTTATTCCACTTTTCTAATAAGTGTTCTTTATCCCAAATCTCGATTTTATTGTAATTTAAATTCTCTAGTTCGATTGCTCCATTTATTTCTCTTCTAACTATATATCTATCTTCATCTATCATTAACTTTGTTCCTGCTAAAAATGCAAACATACTCATTAGTAACTATCCCCTCACAATATCTATAAAAGTTTCATCATTGAGTAATTCATTTATGAGATCAATATTTAATTGCTGATTATAAATCATATAGTATAAATTCGAATAAATTTCTGGACTAGGTATACTATCATCAAACTTTATGATATCTTCCATCTTACTTTTTCCATTTTTTTGTATAAAATTATAAATTTTTATTTTTGTACTTTCTTTAGTTAACCTTTCGTCGACTCCTCTAATCTTATCGAGGTTTTGTATTAGATATCCTTGTCTTATATCTTTTTCTGTAACTATTTTGAATTTCCATCCTTTTTTTTCACAATATATTTTCCCTACTTCAAATTTAACTTTATTATCTTCTTCTTTAATCTTATCCTCTGGCTTAACTTCAAAAATAATATACTGTTTATCCTTAGTTTCCACTAAAAAATCAGGAAAATATTTGTATATCTTCCCTTTATATCTGTATTCTATTTTTATTGGTTGAGATTGAATTTTTATGATTGAAGGATCAAAATCTAAAACCTTAATGAAGTCCTTCTCTAACAGACTCTCCCAAGCAACCATTTCATTAGACTTTTTGCTATTTATAAAGCCTCTAAAGCTGCCTTTTTTGGATGGTTTTATTTTTCTAACTTGTTCCATATTATCACCTAGTTTACCAGAGTATTTTTTTGGAGATTATTATATTTGAGGTGAAGAACATCATGTTACTTTTTTATTTAAAGCCTAAGAACAACGAAAGCCTTACTGGATTCTTTTATAGGACGGCAAAAGAAAACTTAATGGATAACATAAAATGGATTAATGATCACTTTTCCGTATTTACAGGTTATCAGCCTAATGTTAATTTAATGAATTGGGGCGAACAAAACCATATTAAAGATACTTCAAACTTTTTACGCATCGAATATCAGCTTGCAAACAGTATGACTTTTACTTATCTATTAGAATTTCACGGTTTAAGAGTAGATTATACCAAGAACACTATTAAGTGCCCTTGGTTTTCATACCAAACAACAAAGGTTTGTCCAGTATGTTTAATAGAGGAACCGATTCACCGTTTAGACTGGAGTTTTACATATAGTTTTATATGTAGAAAGCACAAATTATTTCTAATTGATAAATGTATGTATTGTTCTAGAGATATAAATATTAAGACCGTTATTTCCGATAAATGTGTTTGTGGGATGCCTTTATCTTCAGCTAAACCCAAAAATGTTACATTATCTCTTCTATTTAATTATCAACAAGAGGTTGATAAATTTTTCTCCCATGATAAAACTGTTAATATTAATGATTGGATTTCAAATTCTTCGACATTCTATTATGCATTAGAGTTTTTAGCAACTTGGATACCACAAACAATCAATATTGATGAGATTATAACATTAGATGGTTTTAAATATAGCGGAAACGCAGTTGTTAATAGCCGTTTAAAAAAATCAAAAACACTTATTCAATCTTGTCCTTTATACATACACGCTTACATATTATTGAGGGATTGGCCAAAGCAATTTTATACATTCATTAGATTGATGAAAAATAAAAACAACCTTAATAGTTTTCGTCTATTTTGTAATGCTGTTAATAAGTTAATTGGCACTAATTTGGAACCATTGCACACTGAGTTTATGAACTATATACTTAAGAATCAATTACCAAATAGTTATCCAAATCAATTTATTAGTATAAAAAAGGCATGTGAAATTACTAAATTAAAAGAAGATACAATTAAAAGAAGTGATTATTTTCAGCTGTTTATGTGTAACTTCAAGGAAATGGAATTTTTCTTTGTGAAAAAAATTGAAATCGAAAAATGGTTGTCCCTTTACAAAGAATCGATTTCAAAAGAACACTTACGGAATACTTGGCGGACAAGCCCAAAAGTTACTTTTAACATACTTTCCAATAATGTATTATGGCCAGCTATTAACATACAAACTGGTTCTGTAATGCAATGGCAAATCCCTATTGGCAAATTAGAAGAAATCACTTTAAGGTTACAACAGAGAACCACTCTAATAATTGGACCAAAAATTATTTTAAATAAAGCCTTTCAGTGGGTTGGTGTACATTACTCTTTTGTTGTAATTAAAGCAATGTTGGCAGGGTGCTTACCATTCGAATTAGATAAAAAAGTTTTGGGTAATTCTTTGGTTTCAAAAAGAGTACTTTTTAAAATAGTTCGAAATATTGTTGTTAAACTGGCTAAACAAAGTGGAGTTTTATCGCAAAAAGATGTTGCCTTCTTGTTTGGTGTTAAGAAAAAGGATATTGAATATTGGATTTGTACAAATAGACTTAAAACTAATAGCTCAGGGGCTATTACAAACGATTCCTTTACTAAATTTGAATCCAAGTACTTTACAACCTTTCAAATTTCTATGATTAAATCTATTAGTACAAAAAGAATATTAAAAAAATATAATAAGGGGAAATTGATTGCTGTTTCAGGACCTGAATTAAACGATGGTAAACGCTTATTATTCTTAAAAAGCGTAATTAACATAATCTAATAAAGATTAAAATAGCTTTCTAATGACTGAATCTACTGAATTTTATTAATTATTCAAAAAAGCTGAGATTTTATATTTATTCTTCTATAATTAGCTTTACATCACTTTTACTATATATTTTAAATTTATTCTGGAAATGATTTAATACAGGGCTAATGTCTTTACTAGTTAATGTGTTTAACAGTAAGTCAATGTCTTGGGAAACAAGATCACTAAGCTGAGATAAATTAATATAATTATTTTTGTATTTTTTTGCTTCATTTACTGAAAAATATGGCTTTTCCATTAGTTCGGTTGGTTTTAATAGCCCATATTTGATTAACAAACTAATTTGACTATTTTTTATCCCTAGGTATTTAACTAGTTCCAGTCGAGATAATACCCCTTTTCCTGTTTCTAACTTATTTTTTAATGACTCTTCCCATACTTCATTTTTTCTAATAAGATATCGTTTTAAGCCTGTATCTTTCACTCTTTTATCAACCACACGTATTTTCCCCTTGACTATAAGTGTAATCATATCGGATAAATTAGTGCCTACTGAATATTTAATACTCTTTGTAATATCTGTTAGCTCTTCTTCATTACAAGAAATTTGATTACTTTGTAAACAATATCTTTCATACCTTTTCTCTATAATTCGGAAGATTTGGTCAATCTTCCGCCGGTCATATAATACTTCATTAGTACCATTAATGATTGGAGAACTTTTTACTTCCAAAAGAGTCTTTTCTAAAGAAATCACACCGTTAAGTGATATGTTTAAAATACTACTTGTTACTTTTCTATTAACCAAGAATCTTTTATTTGAAAGATATCTATTAACACTTTCTCTTGATATTAATAAAAATTCTTCTCTCTCCTTGGTAATACTCGCTTTAAGAAATCCATTAGCTATAAGTTTTTTTACAGTAACATGTTTGCATTTTAACATGTTAGCGACTTGTGATAATGAAAGATAATAAGCACTATAAATATCCTTGTTAAAACTCCTACTATTTGAAATTAATGAACTATCCCAGTTTTTAAATATATAATTTTCAAATTCATTTCTTAAGAAGTCCATTTGAGGATGATTATACTTATTATATAAATCAATAAAAAAGTAGCCAAAGTTATTAATATAACTGCCTCTATCATATTTAGGCTTACACTTCTTAAAATTTCTGTACAATTCCAAAAAATCAGAATAATTAACAGGCCAATTTTCGAATCTTTTTGTAATGTTCATAATTAAGGTAGTAAATTCCCTATCTTCATATTCAAATGGAATTGAAATACTCCCTACTCTACTCTTATCTCTATAGTACAATCTTATAAAAAAGTGATAAATCAATAAGATATATTTTAGATCAAGTTTAGTTAACAAATTTAGATTACTTTCTTTAAAATTTCTGGTATCAGAGTTAAATTTATAATAGATGATTCTTGACACGAAGGAATTGCTTTCGTCAGCATTTTTAACTTTTAAGGTCCTTAAGTCCTTATTACATTTACAATAATAAAACTTCTTTCTATATTGTTTAATTGGTTTTCCACAGCTACTACATGAAGAAACAAGGAAACAATTATGTATTGGACATACTAAAAAAATTCTTATATCCCATAATTTATGATGAATACCAACAGTTTCAAGGCATCTAGGACATACCTTAGCATGAGCATTCATCAAACTGTCTTGATACAAAGTAAAATTAAAATGCTTAAATTTTCCTTTTTCATAATCAAACTCGTTATAAAATGTAGTTATTAATAATTCATTAAGTGACAAGCCAGTTAAATTCATTAAAGATGAAAAATCAAATTTCCATGGTAGCAGATTGCGAGGACCAATATAGTGATTAAAATCAGAATCGTTTAATATCCATGTATTTGTTTCATACATATTTTCAATTGATAATCTATTAATATAACTAAAGATATTTTCATCTTTTCTAGGTTTAACTACACAAAGTAATTTTTTGTTCAATAAATAATCACCCCCAAAAAAGTTATTTTACTTATAAGTTTAAAAGATATAATAATATATAATTGAGTAATCTTAAATCAATTTAAGATTACTCAATTTTTCATTCCGAATAATTATGAAAAACTATTCCGGTCAATTATGAAATTATTCCGGAGAATTATGAAAAATCACAAATAAATCCTTTTAATGTTAGGGATTTTATTTTTTAATAATAAATCATCAATCCCTTTTCCATCCGATTCTTTCCAAACAATTAAATTAGCATGAAATTTTTGTTTTTTTAATTCCTTTGCACACTCCAATAGATGTTTTTTTACATAAACATTCTCAATAGCATCTGCATCGAAACAAATATTAACAGTTTGAACGCCCATCTCTTTTAATACGGGGATTGCTAACCTCCAAGCTCCTACACCAGGAAGACTAATGAAAGTATCTCCAATTTGATCTATCTCTAATGGATCATATAGATTAGCCATTAAGTCAACTGCTATATCTCCTTTTAAAGCTCCTTCACCAAGCCACACGGTTTTAGCTTTATAAAGAGTACCAGGAACCCATTTATTTAACTTTGTACTAGGAATGGATACGTGAATAGGTGCTGGGCTACCAGAGCCTGTCCCATTAGGTTTATTGGCAGAACTTAACCAGTAATATCTATTCCCTTTTTTAACTCTAATCCATCCCAATAACTCATTATTGTCTGTAATAGTACACCAATCCTTTTGTAAAGGAACTTCACCTTGAAATATTATATTCTCTTTATATTTTACCTCTACGACATTTGGCTGCTTGATTACTTTAGCTTGAAATTCTTTCCCATTAAATTTAACTTCCACTATATTCGGTGGGTTATCAATTCTATATTGAAAACCTTCGATTTGGTTATATTGGTTTCTGTATGGAATAAGAATTCCTTTCATTCCAGCTATACTCCAATAACCATTTTGAAAATAGAACCCTGGTATTCCTTGAAAATCATTTATCCCTAAATCATTGCTAATGGCTTTAACAATATTCCAAGGCTTATCAGGGAATGATTTATAATTTCTGATAGTTATTTGTTCATCACTCAATTTCCGTTCATTTGAAGTTAAATGATTATAATGAAAATCATCTAAAACTAGATTATCTAAAAGCGCATGATAGATGGTATCTAATGTGATACTGTCCTTTTTAGGAAATCCATTTACTTCTTCAGCCATTTCCTTTACATTCACTTTATTTCTATTATCTTCTTTTAATACATGCAAGTAACTAATTAACGCGGAGTTTTTTGAAAACTGAATATCGCTTTCTACTCGAATGCATACTACTTTGCTATTATCTTCATTGGTCATGCATGCTCCTGTTTTACCACAAATGGGACAAGGAGTACGATAATATTCATAAAACCCTTTTACCTTTGTTTTTCTATATAAGGAATTCATAATTTTCCTCCTCTTTCGTCTTGTTAAATACAATATTTAAATCTACTACGATCAATTGGTGGCATAGTTGTAACAATCTTAAATTGATGATTTGATACTTTTGCAATTACTACAACCACTGGATTATCGTCAGTATCTCTTCCAAGTACTGCAACTTTTGAAATAGATTGCCTTTCCACTATTTCTCCATTTAATATGGCAGTAACTATATCTGCTTTGGTATAACCTCTTTGCTCTAATCGCTGCATAGTATGAATGCTGATTATGATTTTGCCTTTTCCACTAAATAGTACTTTTTTTACTTCTTGTAATTTCATCTCCTTCACCTCCAAAAAAAAAGACTTTGGTATGTAGTTAAAGGACAGAAATACTCCTCAAAACTACGAACCAAAGTCCGCTATTATTAATTATTAAACCGCTTATCAAAAAGAAAGCAACAAAATACTAAAATATATACAATTTATGTATTTATCATAGCACTTTATTTAAGTTCTATTCAACCTCTTGATTGGAAAAGTTTTTTGATAAGTGTTTTGAGAGGAATTTTTTTTGAATTTGATATGGAATCCAATTGAAATCCCGCCTTAATAAGATTTTCATAATTCTCTTTTACTTTTTCCCTTACTTCATCAAATGAGATAAGAGGCTTCTTTTTATATTGTAATCGAATATATTCTTCTGTTAGATCCGGAATGGTCCCTATCAGGGGGAGTTCAAGGCCATTCACTAAAGAGTTAATCTTACTAAATGGAAAACTACGATTATAGATTAATTTCATCGATATTCCATGTTTTTCTCTTAATTGGTGAATATAATTTTTCCACATTAAAATATCTACAATTGAATTGTCTACCATTACCCAAAGTTCATCAATATTTTGAAGCACTTTTTCTGTTTCTTCTGTCATCTTTCCACTTGGCAAATCTGTTAAAATTACATCATGATATCGAAAAAATTGAAAATACACTTCTAAAAAGTCCTCAGTCCAGTTATAAACATAATCTTTTTCTCCAATAGGTAACCATAGCACCCCCATATATTGCCAATTTGTTTTGTGATAATCTAATTCCATAAGTTCATATTCTTCTAAATGAAACACTTCTATAAAAGAACGAAAATTAACCGGCATTGGTTCATATCTAGACAAAACACTAGATAATTTTGGAGGTTGCATTGCCTCTATAACAGCTGTTTGTATTTTTTGTTCTTGTAGGTATATTGCAAAGTTTAGAATAAAACTCGATACTCCTATACGATGAAGTGGAGACCATACTGCAATCGTTTTGTTTTGTGGGTATTGTTTCCCTTTGTATACATATTGCTTTCTCATAGCTTCAATTTTATTTGTACTGAAATGACTAATGTTAATAGGATATTCCGTTGATGGGAAATCATCTTTAATACTCACCGGTGGTGCATTGTTACAATCAACAGTTTCAATTGAGTCTATTATTTTATTTTCTTTTGCTTCTCCTGTAATTGAAGTATGTAAAGATCCCTGGTCAACTTGAACCTCCATATTGAGTGTATTCTCAGAAGTACTAATATCTTTATCTTGACTATTTTTTACTTTTTTTGGCCAGATGAATAGAGCCTTTCTGAGCGAATCCTCATTCTCAAAGAAATACATGTTTCTCCCATTTGCTTTATTGTCATTTGAATTACCCAAAATGTAAATATCATGGACTTTAAGAGTCGTAAAGAACTGATTGTTTATTTCATCTGAAGTAATAATTAACAAATTAAAGATGTAATTTTCTTCTTCATGGTTAATGAAGTTAGAATGATAGAATACAATTTCTACATCATTTGATTGTATTGCCCCGATGATCTGTTCATCACTTATAGAGGTTAGAACCTTTTTCATAGATTAAATGCTCCTGTTTTAAGTATTCATCAATTTTTTTTCGGAATTTAAATGGAAAAGGAATTGTTCTGCTTTCCACTTTTCTTAAATAGCTGCTACTGATGCCTATCTCTTTCGCGAATTGAAATTGATTTAACTTCAATCGTTTCCTCAAAATAATAAGTCTTTCAACATCATCTTCAATACAAATTTGGTTTAAATTTCTCATCATTTTTTCCCCTTCTTTCCAAAAAATAAAAAAAACCGCTAATATCCCCTTAGATAAGAGGATACTAGCGGTTATCGCTTTCATGTTTACTATTAATCTAAATAGAGTATATCATAGACTTTAAAAAATATATAGAATGAATTATTTAATAGTTGTTACAGTTGGAGACAAAATGTATAATTTAATTATAACTTTTTTATATTTTTAATTTTGTGGCGATCCTTTTGGATTTGCGGTTTCTAAAATAAACATACAGCCTTTGGGTTGATAGATTTTAAGAATAGCATTTTGCTATTCTTTCCCTATCTCTCCAAAGGCTTTTTTATGTTTATCGATGTAAAAGAGTTATAAATTATTATAAGAAAGGGAGAGAAAAAAATGACGACGCAATCTACAGAAGAAATTCTTAACAAATTAAGACAACCATTCTCACAAAATGATATAGAATGGAAAGTTCAAACAAGTAACAAAGGTAACAACGGAGCTTATGCTTTTGTAGTAGCTTACGTGAATAACAGAGCTATTCAAAATAGACTAGATGAAGTATTTGGTATTGGCGGCTGGAAAAACTCATACGTAGAATTCTCCGGTGGTATAATTTGTGAACTTAGTTGTTATATTAATGGCCAATGGATTACCAAATCGGATGGTTCTGAACCTTCTAATTTTGAAGCCTTTAAGGGTGGTTTATCGAATGCGATGAAGCGAGCTGCTGTACAGTTTGGTATTGGGCGTTATTTATACAAATTAGAGCCGATATATGTTCAAGTTTCTGAAACTAAAAGTAATAATTCTATCTACTTGAATGATAAAAAAAACAAAGTAGTGGGTTATTATGAACCACCGTGTTTACCTGATTGGGCTTTACCACCTGATGAGCAAAAACAAGGAAAAAACATTGAAACAACTAGTACTAGCGATAATAACAATAAAAAAAGAGAAATTGATAAGAAGACTGGAAATAACACCTTCAATAGGAATTCTTATTTTATTTCTATCACCGAATTTATAAATAAAATCAAGCTTAAACCAAGAGCAGCAATGGAGTTATTTCATCATATAAATTCTGATACTAAATCTGATTGTGTTGAAATAAAAGATATTAAGGAAAAGGCTACTGACAAAGAGTTAATTAAATACTATGAAACCTTAAAACCCGTAAGTGACTTAGTTAAAATGAGTATTCATTATAAAATACCAGTTGAGAATGTATTAAATTATGTGAGGATTTTAAAACCACAAGAGAGGATCGATAATCTTCATTCTTGTTTACTACGTTTGAACAGAGAAGACATTAAAGAAATCAATGGATTTATTGAAGGTGATATAAAAAATAATATGTTTGAACATCAAACAGCGTAAACAAACACAAAAATATTTTTGTGTTATTTTTTTAACCTTTTTTAGGAGGAAATTACATGGAATTTATTATTAATAAAGAGAGTTTATTAGAGGTCCTATCAAAAGTAGAGAAATTAGTAAAAACTAAAACATCAAATCCAATACTACAAGGTTTTTATTTAGAAGTTAAGTCAGATAAGATAATCGTTATTGGATCTGATTTAAACACTACTATTCGTTATGAATTACCAGTTTTATTCGAAGATGAGTCAATACTTATTAATAAAGAAGGTAAGGTAGTTGTTCCCTATCAGTTTTATGAAATTGCTAAGAAAGTTAAAACCGAATTAAGCATTTCATTAGATGATACGCAATTAGTAATAAAACATGGGAAGAAAAAAAAGAGTGAATTTAAACTATCAGTTTTTAAGGCAGAAGAGTATCCTAAATTACCTAGATTTGATGGTATAGAGCCAACTATGTCTATTAAAGGAACCGAATTTAATTCATTTATCAAAAAAACAGGGTATGCAGCTTCAAGTTCTGATGCTAGACCAGTTCTACAAGGAATTTGTTTTGAAATTACAGAAGATAAGCTACGACTTGTCTGTACGGATTCTCACCGTTTAGGCGTTATTGACGTCACAGAATCTCATAAGGAGTCCAGGAAGATTATTATCCCAGCAAAATCAATATTGGAAAGTTTGAAGTCCTTTGATTTAAGTGAGAAAGTTACTGTGTTTTGTGAAAATGATCGAATGCTTATTTTACAAAATAATAATCTCACTTTTTATTGCCGTCTATTAGAAGGAACTTATCCAGATGTAAGCCGCTTAATTCCAAAAGAGCATCTTGCTGAAATGAAAATAAGCAGAAAAGAATTTTTGGAAGGCTTTGAAATGATTAATGGTTTGACTAATGCAGCAGATAATGAGACTAAAGGAATCGTTAAACTCCATGTAAATGGAGTTGCGACTTTATCAACATATCAAGCGCAAACTGGAAGCGGAAAAATTGAAATCGATTATGAAAGTTTAGAAGGTGAAGATAATTTTGATATTGCCTTTAATAATAATTATATGATCGATACATTAAAAGCAATGGAATCAGAGTATGTGTCCTTTAAATACCAAGGTTCTATGCGTCCATTTTTATTAACACCATGTGATTCTTCTCATGAGGAAATACAATTGATTCTTCCGGTGAGAAATAAATAACAAAATGTTAGAAGAAAGGCTCTCCTTTCTTCTTTTTCTATTGGAGGATTTATGAAAATAAATATGAGGAAACTCTCACAGGAAATTAAAAATAAAAATACTATTGTTAAACCAAATTCATCGGAAGCAGGAATGGCCTACTTTATGGATATAGTTATTAACCATTCTGAAACAGATAGTATTAATTTCAATTCATTTACCTATGATGAAGCAATTCTTGCCTTCGATGAATTCTATTATTTACCATCGGATGAATATACGGATGATTTTTCTGAAGAAGACTATGAAAATATAAAAAATAATATGTGGTCCTCTTATTTGCAAACCCAAGAATTTTTTGTCCGTTGGAGTCAAGAAAGCAAAAAAATATATTGGTATGAGGATGATTTTATTTAGAGAGGTGAAGAAAATGACATCAATTTTGATGGATGCAGAGTCTAAAGCAAGTTATGACTATTCAATTTCTAACTTATTAATGTTAAAGATTCTCCATGACGCTAATGTGGATGTAAGTGGATACGGTAACTATCGAGTAGAAGTAGGTTTTATGTCTAATCCTGGATACGATTTTTTAATGCGAGGTATGAATGATTTAGGTTTTGATACAAAACACGCAACAGTTTATACGGATGATCCAGAAGAAATCTCACTTGCTAAACAAATCGAGAGTGTAATCAACCCAAAAGCAGAATGGTATATAGTGTTGAATAGCTTTAAAGTGGAAAAAATACTACTTTCTAGTCAAAAAGATGAGTATATAGCCTTTATTAAGTCAACTTTGAATCACATTGATTTAGAATGTGAAGCATTTGTAGAGGAGTCTTTGGGGATTATTATTGGATTCATTTTTGATGGATTTTATCATGAATTATTATCAGCTTTAATAGAGGTGGCTGATGAGACTAATAATATTTACGAAAAACTGGAGGAACAACAAAATGGACATTATCTTTCGGCTTAGTGATGAACCACAGCACTTAAATGCACAAGTCGAAGTGTTACAAATCACTTCTGATTTCAATAATACTTTAGAGTCATTAGATCAAATGATTAAGTTAAATGGAAGAATGATAGAGGGATTATATAACATTACCCTCCCTAATCTTTTTAGTATTCTTCAAGAAAGTATAGAGGATTACATAATTGATTCTCAAACTCCAATTCTTCCAAAAAATTGCGTGAAACATGTTTGGATTAATGAATTAGCAAAGCATCAACTAGTATATATAGAGGTACCAAAACAACAACTTGATATGCGGTATGGAAAAACACTATTTAAACAGGTTGGACTACCAAGACTAATCTTCTTATATGAAGTAATGGAGAAAAAAGTAAAATTGAAAAACATTGTTGCTGTTAAAGGCTCCAAATTTTTGACAAAAGATACGGAAGTATTTCTTTTCCCCTTTTCACATGTATCTTTAGACGGTCATGTTTGCATGGGAGGAAATACTTTTCCTGAAATAGATGACATCTATCAATTAAACAGTTTGCATTTATTGTTTTTGCAGGCACCTTTTGGAGAAGATTATGGAGCAAAAACAACTACTAATTTAAGTGTGGCATCATTATTTGAAAAATATGAAAATAAACAATTTGATGATGAAATCTTATTACCACATTCGAAAATTCAAATTTTAGAGAATCTATAATAAAAATACAATATGGAGGAATTGAAAATGACAATAAAACAGGATGATATCTTTTCACTATTTGATATTGAAGTGGAGACTAAAAAAGTTGACCTTAATAAAATGAATGATATAAAGGAAAATAAACCAAAGCTAAAGACTGATACTAATTCTAGTTCTACAAAGAGTTCAACAAATAAGAAAGATAACTTTAAATTAACAAGTAAAACCATTATTCGGTTTGGGATGAATGAATATCCAGTTACTAATTATTTCTCCAAGGACGAAATTGAAAGAGGACTTCCATCTAAAAAAACGCCTGAGGATGGAGAAATTGAATATAAACCTATTAGTGAAGAACAACTTAGAAAGAAATTAGAAAAAGACTTTCCAATCTTAGTACCTAAATATACCACCTTGGTATATGTAGAAAAACAAGATGTGGTTATTCCTATTATGCAAGCAAAGAAAAATGGCAGCATGGATAATAAAGAGTTCTCTTTCGAGGACTCTTCTTTAAAACAACAAAAAAAGAAGATTCCATTTCAAATCTTATTAGATTTTATCCATATTGCTAAGTACTTTTCAGATAATCACGGTACTGAAGTATTTGCTAATATTTACTTTGATCATGACACTGAGGAATTTTTTATGGATATTCCTTCCCAAAGAGTTAGCAGATATTTAGTCACTATTACAGAAGAGGCACAAGAGACCGCTCTTAAACTCATAGAGAGAAGGTATTCAAAGGTAATGGAAATACATTCACATCATATTTTAAGTCCTACACCGTCCAAAATAGACGATGACAACCAGCGTGCTCCTATTTTATATGCCATTATTGGTAATATTAATGGATTATTCCCTGATGTGCTAGTTCGTACATTCAATAAAGAATTAAATGAACATATTATTATAGATAGTAGCAAAGTATTTGAATTTACATTGACAACTAAACAAAAGGTAAATGGCTATGATCTAACTGTAGTGGAGGTTGAATAGATGCAACCTATTTCTATAGATTTAAGCCGCTCTTATCAAAGTGAAGTATATTATCAGATTCTAGTTATAGGCGCAGGAGGTACTGGAGGAATTGTTATTCAGCAATTGTGCCAAATGTTAAGTATGTTTGAGATATCGGCAAAGTTAATAATTGCTGAACCAGATATTTATGAAGAAAAAAATAGAAATAACCAACTATGCTTAGCAAAAGATGTAGGTAAAAATAAAGCAGATGTCTTAGCTAAAAGGTATCGTGCTGCTTATCAACTAGACATATCCACTTACACTGGAGGTTATGTAGAAGACACTAAAACAATAGACACATTGTTCCAACTCAATTATGAAAGAATTCCATATAACTATAGAATAGTCCCTATTCTTATTTCTTGTGTTGATAATAACTATTCAAGAAAGATATTCCATGAGTATTTTAACACCGCTCAGACCCTACTATATTTTGATGTAGGCAATGAAAATGTTATCTTACCAAAGGATCACAGAAATAGACCAATTGAGTCCTGGACGAAAGAGGAATTGGAAGAATATAAAGATTCAGGTTTCACTGGACAAATGGTTTGTGGTTTCAAGTCTGATTGGAAAATACTTTCAGAACCAATAGGTACGTTATATCCAGATATTTTAGAGGACAATGATGAAATAGCTCCTTCTCAATTAAGTTGTCAGGAACTAGCTGCATCCAATCCTCAGAGATTAATAACTAATCGTTATAGTGCTATATCTGTAATTACTGTACTGAATGAAATATTTGAAACTAAAAGTCTATCAACTCACAGGATTCTATATCATGCAAAAAGAGGTTATATGAAGAGTGAACCGATTTTAGGATAAAAAAAGTAGCACAGACATAGAACTTGTTTGTGCTACTTTTTTATTTTACTCTTTGCTATTATCCAACTTTGCTTTTCCAGACCCTATCAATATATCAATTTTGTCTCCTTCTTTGTAGTTATTAAATTCATTTTCTGTCACCAATATATCATAAGGCTTTTCATTAACAAATATTTTAAAGTATAAGTTAATTTCTTCTTTTGATGTTGTGATTGGTACACCTGCAGCTGTCATTACAGGATCAAGTTCCATTACTGTTTTTTTATTAGCAAATTTACTGGCTAACTCGACCTTATATTTAACGCTAGTTGATTCGAACTTATATCCTTCATAAAAATAAAAGCACATAGTTATTAGCGAGAGTATCCCTACCACCCAAAAGAATGGAGTTAAGAAATTTCTAGTATCCATCATTCATTTCCTCTTTTCACTAATATACAGGCGCATTTAATAAAATTCTTTGGAAATTTTCGGAATAGATTATTCTTGATTGATTACCTCTTTTATTTTCCAACAGGCCTCAGCTACGCCTTATAAATAAAACATTTTATCAAACAAAAAATAAACTAAATAAAGTAATAATGCCCCACTCCCCCACAATATCCCAACAACTGCTCCAATTAAAGCAGAAATAACCAAACGATCGAAAATAGCCATTAATATCCCTCCAAGCTAAATAAAAATCCAAAAATTTTAAACAAGCTTTCTAAATATCTCACTACGTTTGTGAGTTGCATTCACAGCTCCAGTTTTCTTTCCCTCTTGCTTCTAGTTTAGTTTTTTAATTTTCATAAAGTAATTTCCATTCCTCTTTTATTTGGAATTTCGTGTAATATTTTCTATAGTAGTAAAAGTTTGGTTTGTCTTCTAATTGTTCGAATACATGCAAGAAGTTAAAGTACTCAGAAAGATAGTATATTAAAGATGGTTTGTCTCCTCTTAAATTATTCTCTGCATACATTGCTTCAGGTACATTGTGAAGAGAATCTGCTAAATGCCAATTTACAGCTAACTGAAAATCAATGAAATCTTTATTCATACTTTCACTATTAATTTCTGATGTTGACCTAAAAAACATCAAGCCATTTAGTAAAACTGATGAAGCCATTTCTCTTAGTTCTTCAATTGAAAATGTTTCTAAATTTTTACGAATTTTTGCTTTTATTTCCTTATTTCTATTTATTTCGCTAAAAATAAGATCCATCCAATTGATTGGTTCTTTTTGGTTATATTGAGTAGATCGAAGTTTACTTTCACTGGAGATTTCCTGCCTAAATCTCTTGAATTTTTTCATTTTCATTCCTCCAAAAGTTCATCAAAGTTTTCTTCACTTGTATCAAAGAACTCTTCTCCAACGGTCATAGTTTTAAACAATTTACCTGTTTTTGCTTTTTCTTTTATCATCCCTTCAATACGGTTAAATATCATGTTTCTTTGAACGAGAGGTAAAGTGTTTTTCATCGTTACATTTAAATAGAGGTCACCTATAGAATTTTTAATGACAAAAATATCCCCTATCTTGTCGAAACCATTCCAGAATGATTGGGTAATTGTCCATACTTCTACATTGTTATTTACAACTGAAATATTCATAAATACATCTGGAAAAAGGAAGTGTGTATCTTCTATATTCGCTAATATTCCTCCCTCTTTATTTTGATTCGGTAAACTTATGTCTCTTCTATCCCGTTCATCTTGAAAGGCAAGTTGTACACCCAAAACGGTTGTATAAAATGCATAGTTCAATAAAGTAGGAAGAATATTTTCATATTCTATTACTAGTTTTGCAGTTAATTTTCTATGTGGTTCTGTAATTAATGTATCCTCTACATTTTCACCTAAGACCTGACGGAGCATATCAAAAGTTTGTTGTTTAAGGTTGGCATTACTTTGTTCAAATATTTCATCATCTTTAAATATCTCTTCTAGATTGTTTAATATTTCCATCCCAATAAAATATCCATTAAATAAAAGAGATTTTGATACTTTAAATAGATGATTCTCATATTCCTTAATTTTCTCTGCGTCCATAAATTGTTCAAGGTGTATACGCACATATTGGTTCAAAAGAAAAAAATCTTTGTTAAACTCTCCATTTGTTTGATAGTGTAACATCAACATTTCCTCTGTTTTTTGCTGAATTTCTTCTAAAGTTTTCATTTTTCTTTTCCTCCTTGGGATTCTTCATAAAAAGGATCTGATGGCTCATCAGTAATATATTTCCAAGCACCATCTTCTTTATAAATAGAAGTAATAAAATAATTAATTCCTTCTGTACTTAATACTTTGCGATAAAAGTACCCCTGTCTTTTAAATCTATCTAAGTTTACTACTGTAATATCATAAGACTCCCCTTTGACATTAGCTTGTAAATAGGAATCTTGTATTGATTTGAAAATATTTATGGCATCGTGTTTTTGTGGTAATTCTTCAACGGTCTGAATACTACCATAGTCTAAAATAAATTTGTAGAAGTCCTCAGGAGAAATTTGCAGAGATTGGAATTTGTATAAGATATCGGCTGCATACCTTGCAAACTCCTCTGGATCTTCATAAGAAGATTTTACTTCCACTTCTTTCTTATCTAGTATTTTGACAGATTCACCGTCCAATTCAGCAACAACCTCATCTAAAGGCCGTACCTGATCCTTATAGAATGATTCTAAGTCCTGGGATTTACTATCAGTTTCAGTTTCTTCATGTGTATCCTTTGTTTCATTTATTTTTTTCGCTTCCTTAACAAATGGATCATTACTACAACCTGAGAGTATGATAAAACCTGAGATCAAAAGTGAAGAGTAAAATGGTTTAAATCTCATAAAAAACTCCCTTCCTTTATTTCTTTTTTCTCTTGTTCTGTAAGAAAATCAACAAGTTCCGCTGTATGAATAGTCGAAGAATTTCTAAAAACATTCATAAAGAACTGTTTAACATTAAAAATTCTAATTCGATCCCCATGGAAAGAAACTGGGACATTGATGTTTTTATTTATACATAAGCACAAAGTTTTAAGATGATCCTTGTGAATGCTGGAGTGTATGCTAATATTATCCTGTTTTCGTTCCCCAAACAAAATAGCAGCAATTATGATAGCTTCCTTATCAATTAATGATGGATCAACACGATAACTAAATATCTTATGGTCTTTAATGTACCAATTGCTTAGGAAGAATCCTAAAGCATTACTATGAATAGTGAATTCTCCTTTTTTGAATTGCACTGACACGCTATTTTCTAATTTGTATTCTGCTAATAAGTTAGATAAATAAAGAATTTTTTTCTTATTAAATGGAACTTTAAGTTTTCGCGAACTTGATTGTATTTCTTTTTCTCCTTCACTTAAGAGGGACGCAGTAATAACTTTGTTAATAAAGCTGTTTTCCCTTTCCATTAATCAACTTCTCTCCCTAAAAAAAGAACCCAGAATAAACAGCTCTATTATAGAACTGTTTATTCTGGGTTCTTCCCATTGAATGATTTATTTAAATGTATTATAGCCTATAAAGTTATTATATTTCAACCTATTAATAATATTAGATTCTAATTAAGTTTTAGATGCTTTTCATACTCTTCGTTAACTTACTTAAATAGATAGAAACAGTTTGTTCTTCTATACCCATAATCAAAGCTATACGTTGGACTGCGAGTTTTTTATTAATATATAAATAGTAGCACAGAGCTTTTCTAATAGTTGTTAACTGCAGGTCTTGATTAATATCATAATCCTTTTGTATATTTTTTAAGTGATAGTGTATTCCCATAAAAGTAATAGGTATTATTCTATTATTTACTGAATCCGTATAAGTGAATAGATACTCTGACTCGTTTAGTAAATTATTATAATAAAACTCAAGAAAAATACTTGCATCAATGTTATCCAATGTAATGACTCTATTGGAAAGATTAATCTTAATTCTATCATCGATTATAGAAACATCATCCTTTTTAAACTTAAATTCGGAGGCTTTTAATCCTTCCATAGCAAGTATAAACAATGCTTTTCGCTTTGCTGTATAATTGGTATTTGCTATTACAAGTTCCTTTACCTTAAGTAAATCTTCATAAAACAAACTAATATCCAGGTGTTTTTGTACCTTTAGTCTTTTTATTTTTGCTGCTGGATCAATAGGTACTTTGTTTCTTTCCCATAAATAATCAAAGTAGGATTTTAAAATGGCCAACTCTTTATTAATTGTGGAGATTGCCTTCTGATTATCTCCCTGAGTTGAAAGATAGTCTCTTATATCTTTAGATTTGATTTCATATAATTCTATTTTCTTTTTATAGAGTTGTCTTAGGAATGAGAAGAATTGATTTAAAACAAGTTCATAACTCGCTATAGTAGTTTCACTATAATTCTTTTCTTCTAAAAACGAAATAAAACCATCATACTTCATCTTCTATCCCCCTTTTAAAAACTATATAGTAATTTCAACTTATAATCTCTACTTCGAGAATTTTATTTACTTAGTCCTTAGTATATTTTAGTATAAATTATGGATAGTAATATGTCATTTTAATCTAACGTTTTTAAAAGGGAAATACCCATTAATGATGTGTATTGGTTATTTATTTTAAAAAGCTTAGAGTATATATGTACTCTAACGTAATTGTTAAAAGATAATATGTCATTAAGGGGTATCCGACAAAGTAAAAATGGACCACCTATAGTAAGTCAGTCCATACGGCATCGACTTTTTAATTTGACTTGAAAAAAACCAAGAAACCGTCTTTTGCTTTTAGCAAGACGACTTCTTGGTTTTTGATACAAAATAAGGGAAATTGGTATGAAATTGATTCAATTGAGTGTATTTTTATAGTGAATTTCTTATAGTTCCAGTTGTTTTTGACGCAGTACCTGAGATTATTTCGATCCTATACTCCTTACCTTTTTCCATCCAATAATCTTGCGTAGCTTCGCCACCCTCTTCGAACAATTGTAAACCAGCAGATCCACCCATAGTTACCCAATTATTTCCGATCTTTTCTTGCACCCATAAACCTGCAACCCCAGTAGAATAAAGCTTTATTTTACCATACTGACCTTTACCAACCACAGATCCTGACACCGCTTTCCATTCAGGCGGACTTATAGTAACACTTGATGAATCTGCAGCATATGCAGTTAAATTCACATATGGAGTAGATAGTTCGTTACTTGCTGAAGTTAGTTGGCTTTCAGTATTTCCTGATGCCGCAAAAGTTGGAATAGCAGAACCACCTACAATAGCTATTGCTACAGTAGCACTCAGAACTAGTTTCTTAATTTTCATTTTTGGGAACACTCCTTTTTAATATTTTTATAACTGTTAGTTACAATGTACTTATTCTATTTTTGGTATTAAATACCTTTTGAAAAATGTTAATTATTTGGAAAAAATGTAAAATGAGTAGATATTACTATGATTTTATGAAAATTAAAAAAGAAGGTTATCGGTTCTCGCGCCAAAATTTAGAAAGGCTAAGTCCTATCAGAAGATAATCCATACAGCCAATTCTTAATTACTATTACATAACGATTAACAAAGAAATTATTATAAACAAATCAATAAAAAAAGACTAAGTACAATTAACTTAGCCTTTTTTATTTAAAAGTACCCTTTATATGCTTACTAGTATTGATCCAACTAGAGTAAAAATAGATACTATTACAATTGTATTTAAAATAATGTTTTCAGATTTTTTTGTTTTAAGTAAAAACATTAAAACCACCTCAGTTCATTTATATACCATTATTATAAAACAATATGACAGAATATTCAATCTATTATATTGTTCTCTAAAGGATTATTTAGAAAGTTTTGAACCGAGTATTTCCCCTCTTCAAGAATTCTTTCCTGTTCCCTTAGAGCTAGTTCATATTTTTGCTCCATTTCAGCTATTTCTTCTTGTATACTATTCAATTCTTTATAATAGCCATCAATCTTTTCTTTTAATAACTCAGTCTTACTTTGAACAGCAGCTTCTTGCTTTTCTTTAAGTTGTTTATCTACTTCTATATTAATAAGTTCTTCTTTAGAATCATTTTTAAATCTACTAAAAAAACCTTTTGGTTTTTTCTTTAATGAGGCAACTAAAATTTGGTCTTGCCTTTCCAAGAGATAATTGCTCATAGAATCATTTTTAAGTTCAGTAACCTCGGATTTAGCATCAGCAATTTTTCTATCAATGTTTACTGACTCAATTCTTAAATTACTCAACTTTTTTTCATAAGATAATAACAAAACCGTTTGCTGCTGCATTTTTACTAACAACTGATTATTAAACTTATAAGAAGCTTCAACAAATTGAGATAACTTTTTAAGATCGTCATATAAAGGTGTATTTTTACTAGAAGGAACAGTTGTAGTTTTATGACCTAACTCAGTTAGTATTTCAGTTGTAGACAACCCCCCTATATCTATTAATATAGAGACTAAATGAATTTTAAAGATAGTATAATAACTTAATTTATAATATCTCCCTTGTTTTTCCGGCTTTATATAAATATCACTTAGCTCATGTCTTAAGTAATATCTTATAGTTGCATCAGCACGTCCAATAAATTTACTTGCTTCTACAGTATCGTAAGTTCGCTCATTACTCATACTTAAAATTTTTTCAGTCCAAATGTAATCTTCTAATTCACGAATAATAGCAACATTATAAAGAGGATCAAGTTTAAATTCATCTTCTAATAATTCTCTCATAGAAATTTCACTCATTCACCGCACCTCCTACCACTTTTATTGTCAAAAATGACACTTTACAATTGATTTTACACGGAAAGAACCAAAAAATCAAAGGAAGTAAAGGACATTTTTACATACCATCAATGCAAATTATCCTTACATTAATCATCACCTTACAACAACTCTACATAAACTTTATAAAAAACTTTTGTAAGCATTACGTAAAATAAATATTATGTTACATAAATTTTATATCATAAATACGTAAGACTTACATAAGTACATAAGATTAATATATAAATTACATCATTATTACGTAGTATTTTCATTGGTAAATCTCATAGAGTTCGTTAATTCCATGTTAATATACACTTTATCTATAAAATTCAACGTAAACATCACATAAAACAACCATTTACATAAACTTTCTCTTATAATGAATGCGCTTTCCGAAAGAATTTAAGCGAATAGGGGAAACAAATAGATTATAATAGCATTATTGACTATAAATTAAGGAAGTAATGAGATGAATAATTATTTAACGAAAGAAGAAATTGATATAAATAAAATCTATGATTATAATTTATATCCTGACAGGATTAGTGGTAGATGCGACAATTGTAATATGGCACATTTTAAAAGTTCTATATCGAAGGGGAAACTACTTAGGGAATGCCGGAATTGTTCCATGAAAAAAAGTATCTAAGTCAAAAAAAAGCAAAGAATAGGGCGATTCTTTGCTTTTTTTATCTTATTTTAATTCATTCTCATTTATTTGTTGTAAAATATCATCAATATCTATATCCTCATCATCCTTAGAAGATGCTACTTCTCCAACCGATTCTTCAAAAAGATCTTCCACTCCTAGTTCTGCAGCCAGTTCAGAAAGATCAAAATCATCCTCTTCGTTAGTTTCACTAATTTGCTCAATGCCTTGGGACATATAGGTTATTTGTTTTTGTCTTTCTTTAAATTCGTTATATTCTTCCACTAATCCCTTAGCCAATCGCTTAGGAAATGCCTCCGCTTTAAAAAATGTATAAACAGTTACAGAAAAATCATTTTGTTCTTCAATATACCCAGAAAAAACAGTACCGTTTAGGGGTAATTTATTAATAATTTCATCTCTAGCATCATCAATAAAAGAACTACCAACTTTTAATTTTGAATCAATAATAGCTAAAATCCCTATATGGTGAATTTTGGCCATTTGATTTGTCTCTGGATTAATCAATTCTATAGGATCGTGAAAGCTATTTTTATCGAGAGACTCAGAAAACATTTTATTAATATCATGACCATTTTTTATTTCAGAAGCAGGTTTAGTTACCTTACTTATGAATAAACAACCTTGATGCTCTAAAATTGTTCTTCTAAAATCAGCACTATCAAAAGTAACCGAGGTTCCACCACCAGTAGTAGCAGTATTTAGTTCATGAAACTCTTCAACTAGTTTAATATTTGCATAGTCTCGGTAATTTTCAATTCCTTTTCTCTCATTTTCTAGTAAACTATTGAACTCTTCATACATTAGTTGGTTATCAGGATAGACTACAAATGCTACACCTTTATTAGGGTTTTTGGCAATATCATCAATTTTTTTAGTGAAATTATTTACTTGTCTTAATACATCAGGACCATCCGCTCTAGTAGGGATAGTAGCCACTACACCAATCTTTGTAAATCGCTTACGAGCAATTTTAGTAGCCTCAATTAAGTATTTTTTTGGCTCTTTTTTTATCTCATCTATACCATATTTTTCTTTTAATTTATTAAACTCTTCTTGAATTTTAGGTTTATTGTTATATTCATAAAATTCTTCAATTGCCTTTACGATAGTAGAGGTACCCGTTCCGCCACCTAGACCAGCAAAAAACATTACTAAGTCGTCAGTCGGTCTAACTCTATCTTTTATGAAACTTTTTAGTTGCTCTTTAACTTTTTCATTTGTTTCTAAAATTTGCATTGCCTCTTCAGGATTCTTACCTAAACCACCCAGCTCTAGACTCTCTCTATTATTGGGAGTGATGTGCTTTAATCCCGCTAAATCACCATCATTACTGTTTAATGCTAGACAATTATATACAGAAGTACCATCAGCATTTTTTATAGCTGCAAATTGATCTGCCATTCTTGAACCGGCTTGTCCAAACCCAACCATAGTAATGTTAATAGCAGGTTTATTTTTTGTGAATGTTTTAGCCATTATTTTCATCTCCTTATTTACTAATAATCTTCTTCATCCATAAAGTCTTTGAATTACTTGTTTGCCGCGAATAGTTAAAAACAAATGCTTATATGGTGGAACAGCTTTATAATATATCAACGACATTGCTAACAAACGCTCAACTATTTTTTCCGCTTGTTTTCTATGTATGTAATCATCCTTGCAAACAAATGAATAACGTTTATTTTTTTCAACTCTATGTTTTCGTTCTACCTGTACTTTTTCAGATATTTCTCCAACTGTTACAATACTGTCCTTTTCGTTCTTTGCAATAAAGAGAAATACTTTTTTTAATACTGTGTCATTAGATATTAAATCGGTGAATAAATCTAATGTTTCTGGATCAAATTTTGTATTTTTATATTTTTGATGAAGCTCTAAGTCCAATATTATCCTCCTTTACTAAGATATTCTTATAATTTAAATATATAATAACCAATTAAAGTTACTAATTCAAGTGTCTACACTTTTAATAAATAAAATATCATATGAAATATATCTCACAAACCCAATAATATCAACGATTTACTCATAGTTACTAAAATAAGTTACTTTATGGATCGATTATAAGTTATCTCACTTAATTTTCAGTAATTATTGCTTAGAAAAATAAATTTAATTTATCTAAAAGTCACAAATTAGTATTTTTAGTTATTTCGCTATCATTTGAAGGTATTTTTTTATATTAAATAATTAATATAGTAACTATATTTAGTTACTATATTAAAAACCTTATATACCTTGATATTTTTTATATATTACAGTTCCATAAATAAGTAGCAAATGATATGGTTACCACTATTAGTTACTACTTATTTAATTTGTTTTTTCATAGTGGTTTTACATCTAAATTATATAAGCACTGCAAATAGCATTCATATAAACCAATGTTTTACGTAACTCTTACATCAACTCAATAAACACTTTCCTTACTCTAAACATACTTTTTACATTAATCAAACATAAACGAGAGATTAACATGGCTTCTTCTAAAAAGAAGACTTATAAGTCAGTTTATTCGCAATTAGATTACTAACTCGAATATAGATGACTCCCATTTTCATTGTCCTTCACCTATAAAATTTAGATGAAACAGTTCATATTTTATTCACTTTTTTATACACTCGTGATTTTATAAAAAATGCTGACTTTTTTAATTAATTCCAACTGCTTACGGATATCCTATTACGGATAAGGTTATTTGTCCGTGAGCGGACATCCTTAACAGAGGATGATGTTAACCCTTGATAAACTTATATTTTTTTATGTTTTCAAACCCCAACTTCATATGTTTTTAGAGTTAGAAAACACACATCATTTTATGTTTTTTGTACTCTAATCAAAATTTATTTTTTACAGTAGTTTTCTCGAGTGTTTTTACTAGTGATTAGTATGCCTAATGAATGAATAATACTAATATTTATGCATAAAACTCTAGTTGTTAGGATCATCCCAAAATGATATACTAGTCACAGTTTAATAATACAAAGGGAAAAACCCTCAAAATGATGAAGATTGATTCTTCACTATTTTGGGGGTTTTTCTGATTTAAGGAGGAGGAAATTTGGAATCAGCCAGAGTATGGTATGGATTTGATAATGAACATGAAAAAAGAAAAGGAGCCTGGATAAATTTAACTGATTTGGAGCTATTATCACTTATTTGGACTAACCGTTATTTAACTAATAAGCAATTAACCAAATATGGTAATCAATTATTTGGATATAAAGGGGATTCTATTCAAAAGAAATTAAAGAGGTGGTCAAATTACGCTATTGTAAAAATAGAATATCAGTCCGTTCTAAATAAACCACCTATATCATGTTATTACTTAGGAAAGAATGGTATAAACATTTTAAAACAAGAAGGAATTATTAAGGAAGAAGAAAAAGCTATAAATATCAATAATTACATTAGAAACTCTTCTCATTATTTAGGAATTCAAGATGTGGTTATAGATACTCTCATAGCTTTAAAAACAAATAGGAAAAACATAATTTCAATACATCCCAACAAAGATACCTACAAAAATGAAGTTGGTGAACCATTTATTGTCCCTGATTGGGTATTTAGAAAAGGTAGTCGCACTCTAAATATTGAATATGACACAGGTTTACAGACAATGACAAAAATCAAAGAAAAAATAAGAAATTACATCAAATTAAGTAAACACAAACCTGAGGAAGAACATTATGTATTAATATCAGTTGCAGATAACAGCAATATCTATACAGTAAAGTATTATGATGATAGAAGAACTAGGGTTTTAAATATAAAAGACACCATAATTCATAAAGGCGCTGATAAGATCTCTAACCTTCACTTTTATGTTACTACAGCTAGTCGCTCACCAATTATTGCAAACAATATATTAAAAGGAATTTATCCATTTGATAAATCTACTTTTAAGTCTGAACAAGAACTTTTTGAACTATCAATGGAAATAAGCAATTCTAATTATCAATTGGTGCCTCTTCCAAAAAAGGAAATATTTCATAATGATAGTTATAACATTGGAGAGATAGCACAATATGAATTGATTCATAAAGAAAGAACCAATTCAAAACAAGTTTTAGTTTTGAATATAGTGGAAGAGGCAAGTGTTGCTGCATTAAACAAAATAAATTTTTTAGAAGAAGAGAACAAAAATAATAAATTTAAACAAGAGGTTTCACACCTTCTTATTGTTTATCAGAGTAGATCAGAACTAGAAAATGACATTGTAATGAAAAATTATGAAACACTAAAATTTACAGATACTAAAAATTGGCCATTACTTCTCCAAGGAGAAAAGCAGCTAACATTGGAGAAGAAAAAGGGGGGCAGAGTACTTGAAAGAACTAAAGGTTCATCCTAAGCTCCCTGGGATCACTATTTTAGTTACTGGGTTAGTCTCTGTTTTTTTATCAGTTAGAAGTATTTGTAACTATCTTTTCTTAGTTATTGGGCAGTTTTACAATAGTGTTCCTAGCTTCGTTTTATTTGGTAACAGCTTAAGTCCAGGCTTAATTGGTTTTCTTACATGTACAGTCTTCTTGATTATCTCTTGGTTAGTAAGTACAAAATATGAAAAAACACAAAAAAAGTTGTGGAGAAGCCTATGGTTTTGGAATATGTTCATTGGAATAACAGCCTATTATATGTGGTTAATCACAGCACCTGTTTATAATACGCTCATTCCTTACCTAGGAAATCTTATCAATAGCATACATGTAGATAATATTTGGTTTAATGTAGCTGTTGGGGATATTAACACTTTGTTTTACACCTTAGTTTTTACTCCCTCAATAGTTACAAGTATTATTTTAATTTGGTTGGGTGGACAATATTCCCAATACTCTAAACAAATTAAAGAAGCATTTGAAAAATTTGAATTTAAAAATGTATATTTACAAAAATGGTTTAGAAATAGTAAAGAAGAGGTTTGGCCAGACGTTGTTCTAGGTCCCGATTCTCAAACTAAAGAACTTATTATTCAACCTGGTAAAGATAGATCATTACATAATGGCATATTCGGACCACCAGGAACAGGAAAAACATCAGCATTAATATTACCTATCATTAATCAGGATTTGCACTGGCTAACAAAGTTTATCAATGTATTTCCTAAAGTCTCTAAATTATCCAATTATAAAACGGAGGAAATAAGAGGAACATATTTAAGTAGTATTAGTATAATTGAACCATCTAACGATTTGTGTCAGAAAGCATTTCAATTAGTTAAAGCTCATGATATACCTGAAGAGGCTGTATTCTATATTGACCCTACGAACCCCAATACACCATCTATTAATCCCATGCAAGGACCAGTTGACCAGGTAGCCGAAGCATTTGCAATGGTAATGGATGGAATTCAAGAAGGGGGAACAGGAAACTTTTTCTTTCAACAAAGTCAAAGAAACCACTTAAAAAACTATATTTATCTATTAAAATTACACGACCCGTCTACAGAGGCACAATTTGATACTTTATTAAAAATGTACAATGATCCTCAAATTGTTAGGCATATGCATTTAAAGTTAAAGGAAACTATCCCTAAAGATTATCACCTTATTAAAGATAGGGATGAACGAAACCATTGGGATATCGTAAAACAAATTGATAATTGGTTTAACATGAACCATATTCCTAAAACTAGTCGAAATGGAGCTAATGAACAAGTTAAAGAAGGCGAATACTATGGGGAAACAGCTTATTTTGACGCACAAGGAGAATATGTTCAGGGGCTAAGAAACGTTCTAAATGATATAGGAGCAAATAAACTGATAAGACGCGTACTATTTGATAAATCAGAGTTTTCTTTTGACGAGCACTTAAATAGAGGCGGTATATTATTAGTCAATACGGCAAAAGATGATTTAGGAGGTCTTTCTAACGTTTTAGGGAAGTTTGTTTTGCTAAGCCTACAGAATGCTGTATATAGGAGAACACCTCTAACTAGTACTTTTGCACATATAATCATCGATGAATTTCCAGACTATATTTATTTACCATTTAAAGAATTTATATCGCAAGCTAGAAAATATAAAGCTATTATTACTGTTGCAGCACAAACAGTAGCTCAATTGGCAGACAAATACGGAGAAATGTACATGCATACTTTGTTAACTGGTTTTAGACACAAAATGGTTTATGGAGATATCTCTTATTTTGACGCACAATTATTCTCAAAATTATTAGGAGAAGAGGATAGTTATGAAGAAGGGAAAAACGAACAGACTGTTAGCCCTCTTCAAGAAGAACCTGTTATGCGATCCGGTAGTAGCTATCAACAAAAAACAGATGTCATTCTAACACCAAATAAGTTAATTTTTCAGGAGCCATTCCAAGCTGCTGTGAAAATAGTTGTTAATAATAAACCGATACCTGTAAGGCAGATTGATGCAAACTTTGTTCCAAAGGCTGAATTTAAAGAAGCGAAAGTAAAAGTAATCCAGGAAAGTGCTAGTATTTGGTTAGAGTCAAAATCCTTAAATACGGAATTGTTTCACGAAACAGATAAAGCGCTATCCGAAATAATTGATATACCACTTCAAGAGGAAGAACCATTAATAGGAATTCCTCTTCCAGAAAAAGATGCTGTAGAGGATATAGAATTAGAATTAGTTGAATTTGATAGATACCCCGATAAATATTTATCTAAAAAAGAGATAAAAGAAGAAGCATATAAAACGAAGCCTATATCACAAAAAAGAACTTCTTTAGGCGAAAAAGCAATTAACATAAATGATGAGGTGGTTGACCTTGATGTATCAAGACTATTTTCAAAAAATATACCACCTTCGAATGAATTAGCTAATCAATCAGTATCAGAATTAGATGAAAAAGAAGAATCATTCTATAATGATTTAATAAAAGAAATTGATGATACTACAAAAGAGGGGAAGGTTGAGAAAAAGGAAGAAGGAAAATCTAGTCCTTTTGACTTTATTACTCCATTTTCTGATAAAAGTTAAATATATATCCTAGGTAATTTTCAGTAAGTATTGAAAAAATTAAAAATATAGGTTAAAATTCCAATAAGTTAGTAAACATAAAAAACAAATAATAAAATTAAATATTTAATGGGAACGACCCAAGACGAAGTAGTTTGAATAACTGCTTTTGTTTTGGGTCGTTTTTTATGTTTACAGTAAATTCACTATTAGGAGGGAAAATGATGGCTGAAACACTAAAAACATCATGGGTTAATGACAACCAATTAAATGAACTAGCAAAGATTAAGCGAGATAGAACTATAATTAAAGGAGCTGTAACTGCAGTATCAACAAGGGAAACCAAAGTATTAGAAGATGGAAAATATGTAAAAAAACAGATGGAAGTAGCAACATTTCTCTTAGAAGGTACAAACATTACAGCATATTGCCCAAGCAACGAATTTTCTGATCATGATTTCCGTTCATTAAACGGTTTTACAGGATCAATTCAAGAAGTGATTGTAGACCAAATAGACATTGAAGACAATATTGTATTGGTATCAGTTAGGAAAGCGGATGATATCAGAAAAGCGGAATTCATGAAACAATTAGTAACACTAGAAGCTGAAGATTCCTTAAAGTCAACAATTTTTGACGGTGTAGTAAGAGGTTATAATCCAAACACGAGGAAGGTTTTTGTCCGTATTAATGGTGCAGATTGCTTTATGAACGCTAGACATTGGAGCTGGGAAAATGGAAATATTCAGCATGAAATTAATCGAGGAGAAACAATACAAGTAAAAGTTTTGAGATTTGATAAAGAAAATAATCTTATTCAAGTTAGCAGAAGGGATACTCAAGATGATCCATTTAAAAAATTAATCGAACTTTATAATCAAAACAGTACAGTCGCTGGTAAAGTAACGAATCTAGACCCCATACATGGAATATTTGTTAAATTAGATGCAGGATTAGAAGTTAAAGGGATCCGTCCCCGTCACTTGCCAGAGCCAGTAGTTGGAGATATTGTTTCTTGCACTATCCGCTCCATCGATAAAGATAAAAGACATGCCAAAGTAACTATTACGGGGTATCCAAGGGGTAAAAAGAAAATCAAAGATGTCGCTTCATTCCTCTTTGAATAATGAATATTTCTGAACAAAATAACTTAGTAATGGACGATTTCCCTGTTTTCACCACAAGAAATGGTGAAATCCCTTTCTGGGACCATCCACTACTTAAAAGTAGTTATGTAAAACCTTCGAAATATTACCCATATACAGGGATAGAAGGTGCTATGACACTATTAAACAGAAAAATTATTGATGAAGCGGATTTTACCCTTATTAAAGTTCTAGGTGACGCTGTTTGTGCAAATGAGGACCAAATTAGGAGATATATGTCTTCTCTAATGAGTAGGTCAGAAACCTCTAAGCGTTTAGATCGATTGAGAACCAATGGTGTTGTAGATAGATGGAAAGTTAGAATACGGGGTGATGAAGAAACACGACCTCCCGCTCCCTTTACATTAGGGGTAGCGGGTTATAGGCTACTAAAACATTATTATAGCGATCAGTTCTTTATGGCCCCTGATAGATGGGATAATTATGGTGTAGGTGGATTAAAACGATATGTATCAATGAATGAGCTTCGCTGCCAATTCATAGAAAAGAAAGTTGTTTCTAAATGGAAATGGAATGCTCGTCTAGCAAATAATGCTCGGTATAAGTTCCCAATGAGTGCAGCAGAAGTAAAAACCCCTAATGGGAATATTAACTTTCTTATTGACAGAGCACAAATGAACCAAAACTTTATTGGTTATTTCAGAGATAAGTTTGAGAATTGGAAATATGTCTATAATAAATATGGTAATTTACCAATTTCAGATTTTCCTGAAAATCCGCAAATCGTAATTATATATACATCTACCATATCTATTGCTGAAGCAATTCATAAAGAACTGTTATTAGATACATTACCATTTAATATTCTTTTCTTAGTTGAAGAATTAATAAATGAAAATTTAGAGAGTGCCTATTATCAACCACTGAAACATCAAAAATTACAAAGAATAAATGTTCATTTGCAGGGGAATTATTAATTAAATTTCCCTGTAATTATATATCATTATTAAAATGCTGTAAGTATCATAAAAGAACAAATTACCTTAAAAGAGATGAACTTTTAATTATGTATAGCGGCCCTTATCCAGAACCGCTATTTTTTTATTTTTACTTTCTTAACTGCTGCTGATTTTTTCCCTAGCTCTCCAAACTGTTTTAAAACTTCCTTAGATACAGGACTAATTACAGTGTTTTTTTTTGCCATATAAAAAGCTCCTTTTATATAAAATTATTCGTCTATTTAAAGTTTGTCCAAAATTCTAGTTTCTATACGTTCTAAACCTCTCCTCCTCCTCATACTCTATCAATATAACAATTTGGCATACTGACACTGAGATAAAGTAGGGCAAAACAAAAAAAGAAGAGGGGGAAGAGAGGGCTATGGATGGAAGGAAGCCATTAAATCCTATTTTTAACAACAATCATAAAAAGAAAGAAGATCCATTACTAATAAGGAATGTTCGGAAAATACCAATAACAAAAGATGAGGGACGCAAAACGAGGATAGATAAAAAAAAGGATGTTAAGATTCCTCTTTCAGATGAAGAAAGAAAACTCATTAAAAGATTGGCAAATAGGAGAGGACTACAACCAACACCTTTTTGTTCACTCTTAGTAAAAAAAGCTCTAACAGAATATAAAGATGCCCAAATTTTTGATGACTCCTATGACCCAAAAGGCAAGCCTTATCCTGCTAAATTAGAAGTTTACTATCATGACCTACTCTTTGATAAGACAGTTGAATGGGATTGTAGCCTTAAAGAAGCAGCATACCGCCTATTGAAATTCATGTTAATAAAAGAAAGAGATGGTCATTTATATGGCTAAATCAAATAAACCAATATATCCTGTTTATGAAGAGGAACTTAATGAGTTATCGTATCGACCAGATGGATTTTTTGACAGATTATTAAACTTTTCATTAAATAAATTAACTAACCCAGTTAAACTTCCTTATTCCTTTTTCATCCCTGTTTCTGAATATTTGAGAGGGGAGTTATTTTGTGAAGATGTCGCGGAGGCAATGGGAAATTATGAATTTACCCAACGAGATCTTATAAGTATTTTAGTCGATGACTTTCTATTTCAAGTTAAAGATAGGAACAATCCTTACGACTTATATCATGAATTAAAACAGAGAAATGATTATTTTGTAAAGATATATAGTTATTCGGAAGATAAGCATCAACCTCTTACTTTTGCTAAACCAAATAAAACAACCAAAACAAAACAGATTAAATGTTCACTAAGAAGAAAAGTAGCACTTAGATTGGAGGTAATGCTATCTGATATTACAGATGTTGAACCAGAAAATGAATTTGTAGTAGAGGATATATTAAGATTACTATATCGTGATTTTATACAACAGTATAAGAAAGGTAACTTAGGAAACGTAATACCAGGTATAATTAGAAGATTGAATGCTGATAAATAAAAAGAAAAATCAGAATGGACTAACTACTTTGTTTTGCCTTACACTGATTGCAACAGTAAGGCAAAATAAACTTTCAAGATTGAAATCCTAGTAATACATGTTTATTTATAGAAAAATTATTATAATCGATATTTTGAAGGACCTATAATGAACGTCCTATGCTATTGTGTGTATTAATGACTATTGACTATAATGACGAACAAGTTAGTCTAAGAACTACATTTTATTACCAGTTAAAGACTTAAATAATTTCCCCTCAATTTCTCAAAATTTATCCCCACCTATTATCAATTATCCAACCTAAAATATTGATAATTTTCAAAAAAAATTGAAAAAACAACAAAATTTCTATATAATGGAATAGTTAGCAATAAATTTACAGTATAGAAAGGGGGGGAAATATGTCTATTAGAAAAAGATTATTTCAGTTATTATTAGTAGATTTTGTTTATTTATTGATCTATTTTATTTACATTATAAGTCCAATATATCCTGGATATTATTTATTAGGAATTATAAATATTGTCTGCTTAATAATTGGTCTAGTTTTATTTCTTATGTATTTAAAAAATGCCATAACTATAAAGAAATTTAAAAGTGTAGATATATTTTTGACTATTGGGTACTTAATTTCAATTTTTATTATGTCTTATACTTTTATTGTCTGGTTACTTTTTAGTCCAGATTGGTTCAATGGTTAGTAATCTTAAAAAATAATTTAATAGTGAGGTAATAAAGTTATGAAGAGTAATAGAATTTTTTTAACTAAATTTATAATTGTTATAGCTTGTTTATTTATTCTTACACCTACTAATATTTATGCTGCTGAACCTGACTCTTCAAATGGTGTTTTAAATGAAATTAATAATTCTATAGAAGACATATATAATGATTCAATTGATTTAAATGTTACAGCCGTTTCTTCTGATGAAGATGCTTATACACTACTTCTTAAACATAAAGATCTAGTTTCATTAAATTCCGATAAAACACTCAATGTTAATTATAATAGTTTTGTAGATGCTGAAAAATTATCGGAGAATGATCTTAATACTTTAAAGAATTTTATTGAAAAAATAAATGTACTAATTACTGAAAAAGCAATTACCGTAGACAAAGATCTTTTAATTAACTATGTTACAGATGTACCTAGGGAAATTGTTATAAGACCTATGGCGCAAATTATTAGTATTATCGGATTAACCCCCGAATTTTGGACAATAACTCTCTTATTCTTTCATTTCCTCAGTTTTTTATTTTATAGATTTCTTTCATTATTCTTCAAAAAGGCCATGTTGCTTGACATGGAGCCTCTGCGGGCATGATTCTCCTGCCAAGAAGCCAGCTGTTTTACAACATTGGCATCGCCGAACGAGGCTATCATGCCCGCCACTCCAAATCAAGCTGATGCTTTGAATGAATACATCCATTACACCCGAACCTCCTTGATCACCAATGAATCTTGTTTTTGATAGAATTCCTTTGGTGACAAATCTAGTATACTAGAATGCATACGTCTCTCGTTGTAGAACTCCATAAAATTCATGACTTCTTGATATGCTTCTGTGTAGGTTTCAAACTGCCATCTGGATAGGCAATCGTCCTCAAAAATGCGATGGAAAGACTCAATATGAGCATTCATATTTGGTGTTCTTGGTGGAATTCTTTCGTGCTCAATTTTGGAATCTTCACAAAACTTTTCAAAAGTATGGGAAATAAACTGCGGTCCATTGTCTGTTCGGATTACAGGTTTTTCCAATTCATCATATTGTTGGCGTTTTAATAATGCCCTTTTCAGTGTCTGTTTGACATCATCTCCAGTGCAGCTTAATCCCATATGATAGGTAATGATGCCCCTGTCATAAACATCGATGATGGACATGACAAAGAAAAAGCGATCCTCACCTTCGATAAAGCCATATTTAATGTCAGCTTCCCATAGCTGATTAGATCTTGTAATAATGCGATTTCTTGCTAGTTTCCTAGGGTATGAGACTTTCTTTTGGCGCTGTGGGCGTAAGATGCCCAATTCTTTACAAATCCGGTATACTTTTTTCTTGTTAATTTTAAGTTTGTATTTTCGCCTTAAGACCTTAGTGAGTTTGCGATAACCATAGTTATAGCAATCACCGGCAATCTCTTCTAGTAGAAATTCTTTAATCTGTTCGTCTGATATCTTTTGACCGTCCTCTTGGATCGAATAACCTGGTGCTGGACGTCCCTCACTTACTTTTTTCTCCTCAACACGATAATTCTTTTGATAATAGTATGTGGATCGAGGAATACCTATGATTTTAAGCACCTTTGAAATCGAGTAGCCTTTTTGAATCCATTTGTTAGCTACTTCATGCTTTTCAGCAAGTGAGGGTTTTTCTTTTTTATAAGATCCCTCAGGATCGCTATTTCAAGGTCTTTTTCACCTAATAACATTTTAAGTTTTTCATTTTCTTTGGATAATTCTTTGGAGTCTATATCTGGCAGCACAGCCACATCTACTTCACCAAATTTACCATCTTTGTATTCACGAACCCAGCGACTAACCATATTGGGATTCAGATCATACCGGCGAGCTACAAGGGTATTCTTCCCTGTGTCTTGGGCTTCCTTGATGACTTGTAATTTAAATTCTTTAGAATGTTTTATTCGTTTCATGATGTCAGCCTCCTTGGTACATTAAGCAGTATAATAAATATTACTCTTATTGTCCAAGTTCATTTTGGGGCTTATGAGTTATGTCTTCAACTAGAAGTCATGCAAAATCACTTAAAAAAGTATATGACAATGCTGTATTTGGAACTAGACATCTAGTTGCTGGTTCATATTTCGCACAAAGAGTTAAACCCGGTGGAGTATGGGATTATAAAGTTCAATTAGGAACAACAACAAAGTATACAGTTTCAGATTTAAATAAATCTTTAATGACAGGTGAAGCAATTGGTAATTTTCATTATGGGTATGTTGGAAGATCTATTTTTAGTGCTACAACTTTAAAGTCTGCAGCTGGGTTAGTACAAATCGGTGTTGGAACTTCTGACATAAAATTTTACAAGAGTTTTTTCGATGATCCAAAAGATCAAGCACAAATTCAAAAAGGGATAGATAAATATAATTCTGAACATTAGAATACACTTGGAACTTTTATAAGATAAAATAATTGATTAAACAGAATAAACAGAGATACCTGTAGTTAGGACATTTTAAAAAGAATGCTAACTACAGGTATTTTTATATACATATCTATTATATTAATTAATCTTATATTTGTAATTTAACAGGTATATTTAGAATATTTCAAAATATATTATGTTAAAACAACTAATAATCTCTTATTTATTGTTAAGGAGCATTTTCTAGCTTTTTCAATATCAACTTCTAATACTTTTTTCTTATTCTTTGTAAGAGACTCCTTAAAAGAAGCTAAATATAACTTTTCATATGTAACAGAAATTGATTTAAGCGATAATTAAATTTTTCAATACTTTTTGTTAATAATTAACTTGAATGTGGAGTAGTAACATGATACTATAATTTTAAAGATTGAATCGTCGTCAATCTTTCTCTTTTAAATGTAAATGTCTTCTAGGATTCTAGAAGACTTTCATACCGAAAATACGCAAATTAATATAATGACTAACGGGAAGCACCCGAATGTAAGACAATTCTTTGTAATTGCCTTGTGTTCGGGTGTTTTTTTGTTTTAAAGGAGTTTTAGTATGACAAAGAAGGTTCTTATAGCGGTAGGTGATAAAACCTATACCAAGATTTTAATTGAGACCTTTTCAAAGTATCCTGAAGATTTCACTTTAAGTAAACAAGAAATTTTACATCGAAAATATCTCTATGAAATTGTTAAAGAAGAAACTCCTTCAATACTAATTGTGCATGATACTTATTTAGAATCCATGCAAGAAAATCAAAAAGATAAAGATATTGAGCTGTTAAGTATTATAAAACAACTCCGACTTGATTTCGACGACGCATTAAGAATTGTTTTCCTATGCGAACGATCAAGCAATGATCCGCTTCTTTCTCGACTAGTTAGTATGGGAGTACTTGATATATTCAATACCCAAAGAATAGATATTGAACAATTTATAAACCAGTTAAAAGGGAAAGTCTCATTCGCAGAAGTAGCACGTTTTATCAATAACTCTCTTAGTATCGATGGTGAAGTGATTCCCTCTCTACTGGAAGAAGATTCGGAAGAGGAATCTGTTAACGAAAATGAGAACGGTAAAACACACAAAGAAAAAAACACTAAAGAAAAAACTATCGTACAAAGAATCGTTCAAAAAAATGTCATAAAAAGGGAATACTCAATTCACGTACATAATGCACCCAGTGAAAAAGTAGTAGGTGTTCCAGTTAGGAAGAAAACTATCCTTGTAGGTAGCTTTTACCAACGCAATGGTACAACATTTATTTCACATATATTAGCTCGTAGCATAGCAAATTACCAAGTTAGCACATTATATGTGGAAGATCCCTTGCTAAATCCCTATACATATGACCGTTTTTATGGCCATGAATTTGCTCCAAATTACGTAAATAAGTGGAGTGCACAACAAGAGAATACTTCAGATATTCAAACAGAGTGGTTTCGTGATGGTGTTGAACTTATATGTCATAATCCCACTTTAAGTGAGGAACCAGTAGGAATTAGCTTTGAGGATTATATAAAGTTACTCTACACTAATTCATCACTTGTAACGATTATTGATGTTGGTAGCAACTTAGACAATGAGGTAGTCACTGATTTATTAGAGATAGCAGATCATCTATTCATTGTTCTTGACTCAGATGTCACCCAACTTCAAGGGCTTGGTGAAAATCCACTATTCTCTAGCCTTATCGAATCTGAGAAAACACATATCATTGGTAATCGTTTCAATGAAAAAATAAAGAAAAATCCCTTAATTCAAGATTTATTTAAAGATAAATTAATCTCTATAATTCCCTCTTTTGAAGATGAAGATGTATATGAAGCACAGTATCAAGGGATATTCCTTAACGACTATAAGGATTATAAAAGCAAAGTAAATGAACTTTTGGTACCTATATTAGAACTTTTACTTCCTAATAAACTCTTGAAAACTAAAGCAAGCGGGATATTAAACAAACTCTTCAATAGAAAAATTAAGATAGAAAAAACGAATCCAGGAGGTAATCAAAACGAATGAATTTCTTTAAAAGACCTTCCATCAAAATAATCAGCGGTCTATTGGTAGGTGTATCAGCTATCGGTTTAACCTTATTCTATGATCAATTTTTACGAGTACGAATTGATTCAACAGAGGTTGTAGTGATTAAGCCCTCTTCTGAAATATTAAAAAATGAACCTATTACAGAAGATAAGATACTGATAGAACGTAGACCTAAACAAACTTTAATGAATGACGTCATCCTACCTGCAGAAGTGGATGAAATTATTGGATTAGATGCTAATCAAATTATCCAAGGGAATTCACTTCTTAGTAAAACAATGATAGATTACGACGAACTTTTACCAAATGAAGAGGAAGGCGAAGCTATTCGCCCTATAACGAAAGAAATGATTTATGCAATGCCTGGTTCTTTAAGAAGAAAAGATACCGTTAATATTTATTTGATTTATAACGATGGAACTACAAATTTAAATAAAAATGGTCCATCTACTACTAGCTCTGAGGATACAAAAGAACAGATCGAAAAAATATCTAATTCAATGGAAAGTGAACCGTTCTTAAAATCAATAAAGGTTGTTTATGTAAAAGATTCGAGTAATAAAGAGGTAATCTCATCATCAGAAAACAACAAAGAGGATAAACGACTTAATGCTACTTCAAGCATAAGTGATTTGGAGATTATTTTAAATGAAGAGGACTTTAAAAAGTTAATGAACGAAGTGCTCGGTAAAGGAGCAAAATTATATATAACTTATCAATAGGGAGAAGGACATGTAATGGAAATATTAATTTTTAGTCAAAACTCTATCTACAAAGAACTAATTGACAAAATGGACAACCTCCATGCTCATATGGGCAATATTGATTATTCAAATAAGGAAAAAATGGATGCTGTTTTATTAGATGGAGATTCATTTGACATCAATAACATAGGAGTAGTTAGAGAGAAATATCCCTCTATTCCCATGTATTTTAAGCCTAGTCAAATCAAGAGCGAACAATTTACTAAGACAATTACAAGACTATGTGCAGCATATAAAGTAACCCTTATTCATGAATATTCTACAGAACTTCAAGTAGTTGAATACTGTATCAATAACCTAACGAATAAAGATGATTATTTATCAAAGAGAATCATTGGCATATTTGGCACACATAATGGTGCTGGTGTTTCCTCTACTACTTTAAATTTAGGAAGAGCATTATCACTCAAAGTAAAAGAAAAGGTTTTAGTTTTGAGTTTAAATAGTTGGGATCCAGCCGATTATTTTTACTTGTATCAGGGTCAATATTTAAATGATTTGAAAGTAGATCTCAATGTCAAAAATTTAACGATAAACAGGTTATCCGAAGCTATTTATTATCATGATTCCTTTTATCATTTGGCCGGCAACCGCGATATTAAAATGCAAAGATTTTATAAACCTTATGAAATTGAACATTTGATTCAAACAGCTCAACAGTTATTTGATGTAATTTTAATCGATTCGGGCACTCACTTTGATTCTGCACTTGCAGCACAAGCTTACTTAAGTAGTAATATGAAATTTCTTGTTACTAATCAAGAAGAGAAAGGCTATAGAGGATATTATCCTTATCTATACCAACAAATAATTGAACCTTCTGGTGGGAAAAATGATGATTTTATGCTTGTTATCAATAAATTCCAACCTGCGAATGCATTAATAAGCGAAAAAAAACTTGAGGAAGAACTAAATATGAATCGAGTTGTCACAATACCAGATATGAAGGAGCTAGGATCCATTGCTACTTTTGAGAAAAAATTACTATACGATTTTTCAGATAGTAGCTATAACAAGCCAATAGATGTTTTAGCCAATGTCATAATTGCTGAAGCTAAATTAACAGAAAAAGAAGATATGAAGACGCACAAAGATAAAAAAGGATTTTTATCTATATTTAACCGGTAAAATGGAGGCGAAAAAATGACTTCAAATGCAGCTAAAAATGATACAGAACAATCATTAGGATTAGAAAGTGAGTTTGAGCCTTCCCAATGGTTATCTAAAACTATTGAGGAAAAAGGGTTAAAAAAAGATTTTGTAACTACCTATGAAAGAAAAAAGACATTTCGTTTAATTTGTAACCAAGTTAAAGAAGAGCTACAAAGTATCATAATAGCTGAATCTGTAGAAAATGATCAATCTTCCTCTTTAATAAACGAAGATTCAAATAGTGATGATGTTTGGTTAAACAGACAGCACCAAGCAGTTATTGGTGACAAACAAGCTATATCTTACTTTATAACAAAAATAAACGAAGTCTTACAAAAAGAGAATATTACGTCCGATGAATATCCCTCTTTTTATGATTCTTTACCAGAAGCTATTTTCCATGAAGTATGGGGCGTAAGTATTCTACATAAATGGGATAAGGAACCTAATAGTGAATCAGCTGTTATCAGAGGGACAGAATTATGGATCGATAAAAATGGTTATTTTCAAAAACAACCAGAAGAATTTGAAAGTACAGCAGTCGTAAATCGTATAAAAAAAGCTTTTCAAATAAGAACAAAAGAAGCACTGATTAATGAGCAGCAACCAGAACTGGAAATAGAACGAGAAGATGGTTCGCGAATCACCATGATGATGAATCCTAGAACTAAACTAGACATTATAGTATTTAGACGATTCGTAATTAAAAATAACAGTTTAGAAGAACAAGCAAGATTAGGAACAATCCCACAAGATGATGTTCCTTTTTATCGAGCCTTATCAAGAAGCATGGCTAACACCATTTTTGCTGGAAGAGTTCGATCTGCAAAAACAACTTTTATGAAGTCTATGATACGCGAAAGACCACCTGAATACACAATTGCAGTATTAGAAAAACATTTTGAATTAAATCTAACCGAGGATTTAAAAGATCGTTTAATTTATGAAGTTCAGGCCACAGAAGGAGACCTACATCATGCCGTACCAAGACTTCTTCGTATGGAACATGACTATATTACTGTTGGGGAAATTCGTTCTCTAGAAACTGAGGGGTACTTACAAGCTTGTGAAAGAGGAGAACGCGGTGCATTTTCTACTTACCATTTAACAGCCGTTAAAAATATCGTTGCTCAGATTACCCGACATTTATTAGATGAATTTCCCAATCGGAAATTTGATAACGAACAAGAGAGGGTAGCGAGAAATATTGACTTGGTCATTTCCCTGAGCGCGGAAAGAGATAGAAGAAAGAAAAGGGTTATCGGTGTAACAGAAATTATATGGGATGAAATCGAAAAAAAACCAAAAGAACAAGATCTCGTTCGCTACCACCCAATAAGCAGACAATACTATTATTCTTCTAACATAAGTAAGGAACTTTTATATCTAATGGCTGAAGAAAGTGTAGAGGATACTAAAATTCTATTAAATCATCTAAAGAAGAAAGAAAAACTTTTTCCAATGAGCGAATACGAGAGACAAAAGGATAATATTCTTAATGATTTATTAGATGGTGCTTTAAATGAATAATTTTCAATGGCTTTGGCAATCTGGTATCAATTACGTTCTCTATTCCATCGTAATCGTTTCTGGGCTTTATATTTCCTATCAGATTATGATGGATTCAGTCAAAATAAAGTATCAAGAAGTTAATTATAAGTATCGAATAAGAAGAATCAAAAGTGGTAATGCTTCACCTGAATCGCATACTTATAAGCACCCTTTTTTTAAACACATAAGCTTATTAATAAGAACTACAAGTAATCATCGTAGTGACAATGATACTGGAGTATTTCTCCTATTCACCGCATTACTTGGTTTGACTAGTTTCGCTTTTATCTATTATTTAATAAAAGATTTTGTTATCGCCCTACTATTCGGGTTACTTCTGATGACCGTACCATATTTAATGTTAAGGATAAAATTAAACAAATTGAGATATGTCATGAGTACAGAATTTCTAAGTATGGTTCAGAAACTAACCCAAGCCTATAGTGTTAATAAATATGATATTTATTACGCTTTAAGTGCCATGCAAAACGAAATACAGAATAAAAGTTTAAGAAAAGTAACAGTTCGCTTAATTACTGATCTTCAGTTATCTCGAAATGAACAAGAATTGAGAGATAGCATTCAAGTTTTCACTTATACAACTGGAACCAATTGGTCAAAAAGATTAGGAAGTATTATTTTAAAAGGCTATAAGTATAAAGAAAACGTATTACATTCCCTCTTAGTTCTAACAAAACAAATAGAGGATACAGAAGAAATGTTAGAAGAAGAACAATCTCTAACTGTTGAATCTATTTATGATGGATTCCTAACGGTTCCATTGTTTATTGGCTCACTATTATTAGGTTATTTTACAAGTGGAGCACAGGATTGGTTTAAGCTTCAATTTGGAGAAAAATGGACATTATTTACCTTTTGCCTTTCCGTAGTAGGGACTGTTTTTTCACTTATAATTTCAATTTATTTAAAACATCCTAAAAACGACCTATAACAAGGAAAGGAGTAAAATTTTTATGGAATCAGAAGTTCTATTATTTAAATACATAGATGTATTTAAATACTTAGTTGTGATTGTTCTGTCTTTTACTTCAGGATATTTAGTGTATTTGGGAATGAACTCAACATCTGAACGAATGCAACACCGTTTACGGTTCAAAAGCAATTTACAAAAAAATAAGAACTCTATTTTAGGACTTGCTAAAAATTCTAAAGCCGAGGAATGGTTTAAACAAGCAAAGTATCCATTAGGACTAAATGGTATTAAATACTATTTAATTCTATATTCAGTAACAGCATTTTTAGTTCTTTATTACATAGTTTTTCCGGTTTTATTAGGGAATATGGATTATCTTGCACCAAAGGCTGCTGTTATATTACTTCTATTTGTTTTCGCTCTTCCTAGTAATCCTATTTCGTTATTTGTTTATATCATGAAAAGAACCATTGACTATCAAACATCGAAATTACATTCAGAGATTTTTATGCTCTATGATTTAATCATTAACGAAATAGAAATGATGACTGTCCATCGTCTTAATACTTATAGTATTTTGCAAAATATAAAGCCATTTTTCTATTTGCTACAAAAACCGTTAACGGAATTACTAAGTTCATGGACTAGTGATGGACCAAGTAAAGCATTAGAACAATTTTCTAAACACTTAGATTCTAAACCCAGCGAGGCGCTAATCGGAGTTTTACAAAATCTAGACAGTATGAAAAGAGAGACCGCACTTGAACAGTTAAATGGAATGCATGGAACATTTGCAAAAAAACAAGTTGAAAATTACAGAAGAAAAAGAAAAATAACAACAGATCTATTAAAAATTCCTATCAAAGCTACACATTTTATTCATATATTAAACTTTGTACTTGTAGTAGTAATGATGGTAATAGCTATATTAGATAAATCACAAATGTAAAGGTGGAATCTATTATTCTTTTAAGGAGGTGACCAACAATAAATACGTCGCTAAGTACTTTCATGAAAGTCGCCATTACAGCCATTGTGATAAGTACATTTATTTTTGTAGCTTTGTATCAGGAATTATCTGGTTTCTCTGATTCTATGGCTCTATATACTGCAAAAAGCGGTGGATAACGAGGGGATATTATTATGAATAAATCACTATTAACATTTATGATGATGGCAGCAATTGTATCCATTATGACTTATTTAATTTTAGGAACCTCATTTAATGCTTATAAAGCAAAAAACAATCAGTATCAAGATATGCTACAAAATGAACATCAAATAAAAATCAAATTGTAAAAGGGGAATTTTAAAAATGAACACAACTTTAGCTCAATTCTTGAAAATCGGACTTACAGTAGTAACAATTAGCGCATTCTTATTCTTCATCGGATACAATCTAGTAGGTTCAAATACTACTACTTATTCCGCAAAAATTAACGGAGCACAAAGCAACCTTCCTACTGGTGCTGGTGTATCTAGTAATAATTAAAAGATCAACATTTACAGTCAAAGGAGTTTACCGCTCCTTTGATTTTTTCAAAGGGGTGTTCTAAATGGCAAGAACGTTAGCCGAATGGATGGTATTGTTTATCACAGTAAACCTTATATTCACACCAATATTAGCATCAATTGATAGTATGCATCGTGAAGCAATTGAAGTTACTTTAACTGAAGGAGCAAAAAAAGCATCTATTGAAGGCAGATTAACACCAGAAATTATTAAGGAAATGAAAAAAACTCTAGTAGAGGGTTATAACTTTGACGAATCTAAAATTATCATCACAGGAACATCTAAATTAACCCCTCGAAACGAATATATAGAAGCTACTATTGAAGTGCCACGAACTTTTATATTTATTCTTAATATATTCAACCAAGGTCCTAGAACTATTTCAAAAAGCACCAAAATCTTAAGCGAATATTAGGAGTATATAATGAGTACAACATTAAGAACTTTATTATTTGCACTACTTTTTGCATTAATTATGCAATTACAGCTTAATTTAGATACAGACAAAACCGCTTCTAGACAATTAAAGAACTCTTTAGAATTAGCAGTTCATGATGCTGGTCTTGCGATTAATCCAGCTGCATTATCTGAAGGAAAGATAATCTTTGATAAAGAAAAATCATTAGAAAATCTTAAAAATAGTTTAAATAATAATTTAAAACTTAAAAGTTCTCAGGGCTATGTTTATACACCTACCGCAAACTCTTTTTTTCAGAAAGAATTGTACTTAGTTCATCTAGAATTTATTGATGATAGTATATCCAGGACCTATCCGTTTGTATATTATAACGATAACTACCAGGTATTCGAAAACGTAGAAGGTCCTTGTGTAATTGCCATTGTAACTACTGAAAGCCCCCGCTGGTTCAAAGGAGATCTTGCAATGATACGACAAGCAGCGGTTTATGAGTATAAAAATAAATAACAGGATAAAAGAACCATGCTAATTGTATGGTTTTTTCTTTTAATATTCCAAAATTATCCGATATAAACAGTGAACATGGTTAAAACAACCAATTTTTTTTACTTTTATAATGAAATTATCTTAAGAACCGGGTATAATTAAGGCATATCAATACTATTTTTTATTTTTTGTGCCATCAATGGCTATTCGATTAATGAAAAAAGATGCGGTTCTTTGGGACTATGTTTTAGAAGTTGATTAGGGTGATTATACTCTGATCCATTAAAACGTCCCATTGGATCGCTTTTTTTCGTTTATAAAGGACAAAAAATAAAGTAAAAAAATTGAGAGGGGAAATTTATATGAAAAGAGTAATAACGTTATTAACATTAATACTAATTTTAGGAGTATTAAAACCAGTGCATTTGCTTGCAGATGAGTTACCTTTAGCATCCTGTAGCATGACAATTAATTCAGATAAGGCTACACAAGCTAACCCAGCAAATGCAAGTGGATTATGCAGAGATATAGTGTATGGATATTATGCAAAGGCTGCAGATACTTTTAATATTTTTGGTGGGGTTCATCAATCTGTAACAAAAAGTGGTCAAAAGTTTATAGTACCCGTTTTTTCAGATAAACACACTCATGCAGAATTAACGGTTTATATTAACAGGGTTGCTACTAAGCCAACTCCTAAACCTACACCGAAGCCTGAGCCAAAGCCCGAACCTAAACCTACACCAAAGCCTGAGCCTAAACCAGACCCTAAACCTGCACCAAAGCCTAAACCAGAGTCCAAACCGGTTACACAACCGAATTCTGATAATAAAGCAACAAAACCTTCTACTTCTACAGGTAGTAAAAATTCAAGCAATACCAATACTAGTAAAAATAACTCAACTAATACTTCAAAATCGAGTTCTAGTAAAAGCAACTCAACTAATCTATCAAAATCAAGTGGAACAAGCAATAATACAGAAAGTAAAAAAACAAACAGCAGTTCTTCTTCCAATAGTTCATCAAAATCAAGTCAAAGTAGTTCTTCCGATAGAAGCAATAACGAGGAAAATAAAGTTGTTGCCACTGTAACAAAAATAAAGGAAGGAAGTAATACATCTACTGATAAAAATGATAATAAAACAAAAGAAAGCACAATGGAAACTGAGCAGAAAAAAGAAAGTTCTGATAAAAACGACCCTTCTACTGAAAACAAGGAAGATAACATGGATACCAATATTACAAATGAAAACAATGATAATATTAAAGAAGAAGCAACTCGTTCTTCAATTCTAGATGAAGATGAGTCTAAATCTAGTAAACTCCCAATAATTATTTCGGTAGTAGGAGTACTAATTATCGGAGCTGCAGTAATCTTCATTATTAGAAAGAAAAAATTAAAAATTTAAAATTGTTATTTATTGATTCCCCATTTAATTTGCTTTAAAATATTTAATATAAACTTTTATATTAAATGGGAACGACCCAAGACGAAGTAGTTTAATAAACTGCTTTAGTTTTGGGTCGTTTTTTATTATTAGGAGGTGAAATGTTAATTTTTTTACAAAGAATAGAAAGCGGGATTTAAATGAGAAATGCAAAGATTTTTTTTCTGATTCCTATTTTATTTTTTTTATTTTTACTTTTTATTCAAGAGCATCATGCTCACGCAAGTACTGGTGATGAAGATATATATAATGTTTCATCAACGGTTAAGAATAATTGGAATAACCTAATGGGATCAAAAGATTTCACTATGACTAGTGGAAGAAAAATAGTTTACGATGTATATTCAGACAAGTTTGTTACAAATGGTTATCAAGTTACAACAAAAAATTTTGGGAAAGGTAGTCAAAAATATATTAGATTTTCGGGTTGGTCAGTATTATTTGGACATCGTGAACATACCTCTTCTAACCAAGATACGTATATAGTTGCTAGAAAATCATCTGGTGATAGTGGTATCGGCACAGTAAAAATTTATAAAACAGTTCAAGGAAGTTTAGATGCAACTGAGGATCTAGAATATAATAATCAAGGGGCTGGCATATGGAACCAATGTCCATCTAGTGCAACAAATAGATGGAACGATGATTGCAATATGAAATATCAAGATGTAAGTTTTAATGCTTATTTACCCTTAGAAGAGCTTTTCAATAAAAAAGAAAAAGCTAATTGGGATTTATTTATCGTTAAAAAAGTGCAAAATCAAATTGTGTATACGCCACTTATTCTTCCTTTCGAATTTAGTAATAAAGCATATGAGGGAGGAAAGTTATCGCTTTCAAGTGGTACCAATACTAATACCTTAGAAATGAATGCAGAAGGTGTATTACGAAGGAAAACGCCCAGAGAAAGTGCACCCTCTGTCATTGATGAATTAGGTAATAACAGATACTTCACTCAAGGGAAAACTTATACAAAAGTCGATTTTGAAGAATCACAAACAGCTGTTTGGTATGGAGTTAGAAGTCCACATGATAGTAATAAAACCAAATGGGCAAATACCGCATATTTTACTTTTAAAGGAGATCAAGCTAAATTATCATTTCAACCAAATAGACCTCCTATTGCAAAATGGGAATGGGATCCTTCCAATAACGTCTATAATGATACAACTGTCAAAATGATAAACAATTCGTCTGATCCCGATGGCGACCCTTTAACTTACAAATGGTACAGGAAACCATATGGATCAGCTGATAGTAATTATGTTCAAATATCAACTGCTAAAACGCCATCTAGCTTTAAGATTGCAAAAGGAAAGTATACCTTTAAATTAGTAGTTTCTGATGGAAAAGAAGAGGCAGAAGCTGGACATGCTTTATATGTAAATAACAGGCCTCCTGTTGCAAAATGGGAATGGGATCCTTCCAATACTATTTATAATGATACACCAATCAAGATGGTTAATAGTTCTTCAGATCCTGACGGAGATTCTTTAACATATCGCTGGGAAAGAAAACCATATGGCAGCGCAGATAGTAATTATGTGACTGTGTCTACTGCAAAAACGCCGTCAAGTTTCACTATAGGAAAGGGAGACTACACCTTTAAACTCACTGTTTCTGATGGAGAAGATGAAAGTGTTGTCGGTCATGCCTTATATGTTATTAATAGACCTCCAATAGCTGATTTCACTTGGAATCCTAGTACCATTTACAATGATACTTCTGTTTCTTTCAGTAATAAATCTTCAGATGTCGACGGTGACTCATTAACGTATAAGTGGGAAACTCAAAAGCCTAATGAGACTACCTGGAGTACATTTTCTACTTCTAAAGACCCTCCTTATACTTTGAATAAAAAGGGCGTTTGGAAAGTTCGTTTAACTGTCTCAGATGGAGAGGCCAGCCATAATGTAACTAAAAATATTACTGTACAGAATAGAGCACCAGCTGCCGATTTTTCTTGGAGTCCTAGTACCATTTACAATGATACTTCTGTTTCCTTCAGTAATAAATCTTCAGATGCTGACGGTGACTCTCTAACGTATAAGTGGGAAACTCAAAAGCCTGATGACACTAATTGGAGTACGATTTCGACTTCTAAAAATCCCTCTTATACCCTAAATAAAAAGGGGATTTGGAAAGTTCGTCTAACTGTTTCCGATGGGGAAGCAAGCAATAATGTGACTAAAAATATTATTGTAAAAAACAGAGCGCCGAATGCTGATTTCACCTGGAGTCCTAGTACCATTTACAATGATACTTCTGTTTCCTTCAGTAATAAATCTTCAGATGCTGACGGTGACTCTCTAAGGTATAAGTGGGAAACTCAGAAACCTAATGAGACTACTTGGAGTAGCATTTCCACTTCAAAAGAACCTTCTTATACTCTAAATAAAAAGGGCGTTTGGAAAGTTCGTTTAACTGTCTCAGATGGGGAAGCTAGTCACAACGTAACTAAAAATGTTACTGTGCAGAATAGAACTCCGGTTGCTGACTTTATATGGAATCCTAGTACCATCTATAATGATACGTCCGTTTCTTTTACTAATAAATCTACGGATGCTGATAAAGATTCTCTAACGTTTAAATGGGAAGCTCAGAAGCCAAATGAGTCTACTTGGAGTACCATCTCTTCTTCTAAGGACCCTTCTTACACTTTAAATAAGAAAGGGGTTTGGAAAGTCCGATTAACGGTTTCAGACGGAGAAGCTAGTCATAATGTGACTAAAAACATTACCGTTCAAAACAGGATACCTGTAGCAGATTTCACTTGGAGTCCTAGTACTATCTATAATGATACGTCCGTTTCTTTTACTAATAAATCTACGGATGCTGATAAAGATTCTCTAACGTTTAAATGGGAAGCTCAGAAGCCAAATGAATCTACCTGGAGTACTATTTCTACTTCTAAGGACCCTTCTTACACTTTAAATAAGAAAGGGGTTTGGAAAGTCCGATTAACAGTTTCAGACGGAGAAGCTAGTCATAATGTGATTAAAAACATTACTGTTCAAAACAGGATACCTGTAGCAGATTTCACTTGGAATCCTAGTACCATCTATAATGATACGTCCGTTTCTTTTACTAATAAGTCTACCGATGCTGATAAAGATTCTTTAACGTATAAGTGGGAAGCTCAGAAGCCAAATGAATCTACCTGGAGTACTATTTCTACTTCTAAGGACCCTTCTTACACTTTAAATAAGAAAGGGGTTTGGAAAGTCCGATTAACGGTTTCAGACGGAGAAGCTAGTCACAACGTGACTAAAAATGTTACTGTTAAAAATCGAGCTCCTGTTGCGGATTTTACTTGGAACCCAACAACCATTTATAATGATACCACTGTCTCTTTCACTAACAAGTCATTTGATACAGACGGTGATCCATTAACAAATATATGGGAATATCAGGAACCAAATAAAACGACTTGGACCAAATTCTCGACTGAAAAAAATCCTAAAAATATTTTCACTAAGGTGGGAGATTATAAAATAAAATTAACTGTTACAGATGATGATGGAGCTACAGGTACAAAAGAGAAAACTCTAAAGATTACCAATAGACCACCACAAGTTACTCTTACATATACACCAAAGGATGTATATGAAGGTGATACCGTAAATGTTTGTATAAAAGTAATTGATTTAGATAAACAACCAATGACAGTTAAATTATTTTTAGAAAAGGATTATGGGAATAAACAAACCGTTTTAACAAAATCAAATATTAACTCTGGTGAAGAGGTTTGTTATGTTTTTGTTCCAGACGTAGGGAATTATGATTTTACTACCGAAGTGGATGATGGCCATGATAAAACGACTGTAGATATATCCTTTTATGCTAAACCACTAATCATAAAAGGACATGTAAATCATACAGCCGATTGGAAGAAAAAGCATGAGAAACTTGGAAATACACTAGATAAATTTTTTAGTGGTGAAAAGTTTTTACTTGAAGCAGATACTTCACCTTATGAAACTATTTATGTAAAGAGTACTTTATCCGCGGTTCAAATGGATAACAAAAATACTACCTCTCCTGTTGATTTAAATAAAGTAACTAATATATTGTATAATGGTTCGCTTTATGAAGAAAAACATCAGTACTATCCAACTATGTTGAAAGTAGGAGAAGCTAAATTTGAATTTGAAGTAAAGTATAAGAATGGAGTAATTAAAAAGGATACCGTTAAAATAAATATAATTGATAACGCATTTAACTCATCTAGATATCATCGCAAATTTTAATTAATGTGGTCAATTATAGTATGGCTTGTCATAATGAGGCTGGGACATAACCCTCCTCTGAAATGAAAAAGCCTGTGAAATTTTACTCATAGTAAAATTTCACAGGCTTTGATTTACTTTTTTGAAGAAAAATAAGGATCACTTCTGATAAAATAAAGTCACCACAACAAAATCTAATCAGAAAGAAGGATCCTTATGTTTAAAGATTATACCATGAATCAAATCGTTTTACCTTTAGATTTAGAAGTAAAATTACAAAATAATGATATTGCCTTCCATGTCCATCATTTAGTGGAAAGTATCCCTCAAGAAGCGTTTGAACCATTTCTTCGAAATGAAGGTTGTCCTGCCTATCATCCACGCATGATGCTTAAAATTATTCTATGTGCCTACACTCAATCTGTCTTTTCAGGGCGTAAAATGGAGGCCCTATTAAAAGACAGTATCCGTATGATGTGGTTAGCTCAAGGGTATGAACCAAGCTATCGTACAATTAACCGATTTCGCGTTCAACCAGAAGTAAAAGATTTAATTCGTCAATGTTTCATCCAATTTCGCTGCCAATTGATCGAAGAAAAACTGATCGATCAAGAAGCGATATTTATCGATGGTACAAAGATTGAAGCGAATGCGAATAAATTTACGTTTGTCTGGAAGAAAGCGATTGAGAAATTTCATCAGAGTTTAATTGATAAGTCAAACCAGTTGTACAATGAGTTGCTTGAGAACGAAATCATACCCCAAATTGAACGGGAAAGTGATGAACAGCTATCATTTGGAGAGCTCACTCAAATGGTTCAAAAAGTAGACGAAGTAGTGACCGAATATGATAAACAAATTGAAGAATCTTCAGACGTTACTGAACGAAAAGCCTTACGAAGTGAACGAAAATACCCGAAACAAGTGCGTAAACAGTTGATTGATTTTGTCTTGAGAAAACGGAAGTACCAACAGGATTTTACAATCTTTGGACCACGTAATAGCTATTCTAAAACAGATCTAGATGCGACATTTATGCGAATGAAAGATGATTATATGAAAAACGGGCAATTGAAAGCTGGTTACAATGTACAAATCGCAACGGAAGGTCAATATGCGCTTGCTTATAGTTTATTTCCAAACCCAACAGATACACGTACGTTAATTCCATTTTTAGATGAGATAGAGCAACATTATTTCGAGTTACCGAAACATATTGTTGCAGATGCAGGTTATGGTAGTGAACAAAACTTTAGTGATATTCTCTCAAACAGAAACCGAGAAGCACTGATAACATATAACATGTTTTTGAAGGAACAAAAGAAAAAGTACAAACAAAATACATTTAATCCTGATAACTGGGTATATGATCAAGAAACCGATACATATACGTGCCCTAATCAGAAACGTTTAGAATTTCAATATCATTCTGTCCGAACCGACGCTACAGGTTTCCAAAGGAGTTTCAAAATCTACGAGTGCGAAGACTGTTCAGGATGCCCATTCCGTTCATCATGTACCAAGGCAAAAGAAGGAAACAATCGAAAACTAATGGTGAACAAAAAATGGGAACAGCAAAAAGAATATGTGAGAGCGAAGCTTTCAGAAGAGAAAACGAGTGCCATCTATCGAAAACGCAAAACCGATGTGGAACCAGTTTTTGGATTCTTGAAGGCTAATTTGCGTTTCACTCGATTTTCTGTACGAGGAAAATCGAAGGTGGAAAACGAAATGGGCCTCGCATTAATGGCAGTGAATTTAAGAAAATTCACTGCCATTAACTAAGATAATAGAAGAATTAACACGAAAAAAAAGAGAAAAGTGAATTTGAGTACCTCAAATTCACTTTTCTCTTTTTTAGAGGCTAGTTATGTCCCAGCCTCTTTTTTATTTATATTGGTGTTCACGAATAATAATGTCCCTTTAAACAACTATATAGTTGTTTAATAAACAATAAAGTTATTTAAAAACGAATAGTATTCATCGTAATCTTGCCAGTTCTTCTAGAACTAACGGGGCAGGATAGTTAAAGAAGGATTTACATATTTTTTGGTGAATATTTGAATGAACTTACTAAATTTAACAGAAGATGATGTAATCCATATGGCTAGTAAATCAGATTTATAATGAAAATTTCGCTTTTTAGAAATTATGTAGATATATGCGAAGGAGGATATACATGACTGAAATAAAAACACTTTCAATTCCAGACCCAATAACTGCCCTGCTAAATAACTATGAGATGACTATTGAAAGGTTATATATATTTAATAGGTTACTACCAGAAAGGGATACCAAAGAGAATGATTTATATCAACTAGCTGCAGAGTACTATAAAGTTTTAAAGCATGTTTCTAAAGAGCTATATAAGGATTTTTCAGTGGAATTATTACCGGTTGGAGAGTTCTTCGAAGAAATGTCCGAGAGATTGGATGACGACGAAATTCAGGAATTAATTAAACCATTCTTAGAATAAATCTTGAGTAGCAAGTCCTAAATAGTGTTTCCCTAAGTTTATTATTTTTGCTCTAGTGGTGTTTTTAACATTTATCAATAAAACCTAATGAAAAATTCTTTAGAAAGATCGTGCTACATTCCTATAATAAATAAGATGCTTCTTTTGTCGCTATAGGGGCAGGATAGTTTAAGTGAATTTCTTCACAAACCTACGAATAGCAGCTACTTTACTTTTTGGATCTGGGTATACTTCCACAAAATAAAAAATATAATGATTGGGTTTCATTAGTTAATGTATTTGTCACATTTCCTTAGATAATACATATGAACATATTAAGAATGCAGAAAGGAGAATATATATCGTGAAAAAATTTCTGTTTTTCGTTTTATGTATATTAATGATATCACCTTCAATTGTTAGTGCTCATTCAGGCATTGTATCATCTAATCCAAAAGAAGGAGAAATATTAACCGAGGAATTCAATCAAATTAACCTTTATTTTAATACAACTATAAACGAAATAAGCACAATGAAACTTTTGAAGGATGGAACCGAAATTTCGTTTATTGATATTGAAGTTAAAAGCAAAAAAATGATTGGAACCTTAACAGAACCTTTAGACAATGGCTCGTATAAGATTGAATGGTATATTGTCGGGAAAGATGGTCATCCAATAAGAGGTGAAATTAACTTTCTTGTACAAATAGAACAAAAAGAGGGAGAAAAAAATACAACTCAGCAAATCACTAATGAAGAGGAAAAAAGCCAAGTCCAAAATAATAATGATGGTATAAGTGAAAATACAGATGACAAAAACATCTTAGTAACATTAATGGGGCTATTTCTTATCTTTGCAATTGTGGTTATATGGTTAATAAGGAAAGAACTTTAACAAAACGCACTTTAAATATTGGTTTTTGTCAGTACTTAAATTACTTACTTTTCAATATAAAGAATTAAATCAAAAGTTAAAGTATGTTATGTGTTTATATAGAAGATGCAGGTAAAAAAGGGAACTTCTGTCCAGTCAGAAGTTCCCTTTTTTACCTGCATCCTTATTTACATATAACTTTCATTATTTCTTTATTGTATTTAAGGACCCGAAGGGTGAGGCATCAAGTGGTGATCTACTAGTGTATCATAATAAGAATGATTCGAATTTTTCAGGCTCGTAAAACGTATGTCCGTATATAATTCATATGTAAAAATAAAACTTCAATAAATAGACACATTTAATAAATTTTAATTTATGTATAATAATGATAGCACTACTAAAATAGTGTTAATGTTTTTTCTACAAATATAATATAAATTCATAGGGGGTTACGATGAAGAAAGTCATTTCTTTACTTTTAGTAGGATTGTTTTTTCTAAATGCAAATAATGCTTTTGCACATACAGGTTTAAAAAGTTCTTCACCAGAAAATGGGGAGACAGTAAAGGAAGAATTTAATCAATTAACACTCACATTTGAGACGAAAATTGAACAGGGAAGTACATTTACTCTTGTGAATTCAGCCGGAAAGGAAATTTCCGTTCAAAATATTGAGTTATCAGATGACCAAATGACTGGAAGGTTGTCTTCACCTTTGGAGAATGATAACTATGATGTAACATGGCAAATTATTGGAGTAGACGGGCATGTTATAGAAGGGGAATATTCATTTATAGTTGATTCGCCTGTTACAGAAGAAGAAAATACTGGTGTAACGGAGGAAAAAGCAACAGATGAATCTGTAACGGAGGAATCCACACAAGACGAATCACAGGAAGAAGTGGATCATTCCTCCATGACTCCTGAGGAACATGCTGCTTATGAAAAGAGAAATTCAGACCCTTCCACTGTTTTAATTCCTGCAATAATAATCTTAGTAGGAATTATCCTTCTTATCATAGCTGCGGCCTTCATTATAAAAAGGAAGAAATAAAAAATGGTGATTATAGGTACTCTTACTCAAGCTTTGTTATATGTTTGTTATGCCATGCTAATGGGGAGCTTTATTCTCGATCTTGTACCTAATAAGCACCGACCAGTGGTGCATGTACCTAAAAAAATATTACTATTCTCCCTCGGGGGGATAGTAATATTTTCATTTATACCCGTTTTGCAACTCATCTTGTACTTAAGTTCATTACGTGGGTTCTTAGAGGCTTTACCTTTGGTTTTATTAACTTTTGAAACAGGGAAATCCTGGTTCTTTTGTTTTATTGTCTCTATTATATTCTTCTTCTTTTTGTTACATTCTGATAATGAAAAGAAGTCGCACAACTTTATAGGGATATTGCTTACCTTTATCTTAATATGTTCCATGGGTTGGTCAAGTCATGCTAGTTCAATAAGTCCGATTAAAGGATTTTTTAGTGATACTGTCCATTTTACAGCAGTCAGTGTTTGGGTTGGTGTAATTCTTGTAGTTAGTTGGTTTTCCAAAGGCGAATCTAATTGGCTTCCATTTTTAAGTTGGTTTACACCAACTGCTATCTTTTGTTTAGGTTTGACAATAATATCTGGTTTTTTATTAATGGACCTTGTTGTTGACTATGAAAGCTACTTTAATTCATGGATGATACCTTATGGGCAAGCATTATTATTGAAACATCTTTTGATTATTCCTTTACTTGTCTATGCAATGATCAATGGAGTTCTTATTAGAAACAAATTAAAAAAAGATATAAAATTTAAGCCGAGGTCATGGGTAAAGGTAGAAAGTATTGTTATATTGTTGATTTTTTCTGCAACAGCGGCATTAGGTCAACAATCACCGCCAAAAGAAACAGCTATTACAAATGAAACTATTTCCAAAATGACTTCACTCTTTTTTAGAGGAGATGTTGTACCTGATATACAGGTGCAAATAAGCATTCATTTAAACAGTATCATACTGTTAATATTTGCTTTACTTTTTTTGGTTTTATTAGTACTTTCCTTTATAAATAAAAGGCATGTGATTTTATCGTTCTGTATGTGTCTCCTGTCCGTTATTAGTTTGTATATTTCATTAATGCTTAGCATGGAATAAAAACTTAATTGGAAGAAAAGTTCCTATTTCCTTCGATCAATTCAATTAATGAATTGATCTTTTTTATCTTATGGATTATTTCCCTTTTTTAATTTAGATTTTACATATTATAGAATTTTTTTGACTTTTAATAAAGACGAGTATATAATAATTATATGAATATATGTTCATATATTGTAATAAGAAGAATATATAACATCTTTTAGTTTCAAGAGTGTGCGCTAAAATACATTCATTTATTTTATTGGGGTAGTATATAATCAGATGTTTTATTAAGGAGGTATTATTATAATGGGGCATGATCATAGTCATAGTCATAATCATACAGGTGGATCAAACAAAAAGGTGCTTTTCATTTCTTTTATTATTATTACGAGTTACATGGTAATTGAAGCAATAGGAGGAGTTGTTACAAATAGTCTTGCGCTTCTATCCGATGCAGGACATATGTTAAGTGATTCCATTTCATTGTTGATTGCACTCATAGCATTTAAATTAGGGGAGCGAGCAGCTAGTCATAGTAAAACCTTTGGGTATAAACGTTTTGAAATAATAGCAGCTGTTATAAATGGAGTTACTCTAATACTTATTTCTCTTTATATCTTTTATGAGGCAATTAACCGTTTTGCCAATCCACCAGAGGTAGCAACAACAGGTATGCTTTATATTAGTATTATTGGTTTACTTGTTAACATATTGGTAGCTTGGATTATGATGCGAAATGGAGATACAGAAAACAATTTAAATATGCGTGGTGCCTTTTTACATGTTATTAGTGATATGCTTGGTTCAGTTGGTGCCATAATAGCTGCATTGCTTATCATGTTTTTTGGATGGGGTTGGGCAGATCCATTGGCAAGTGTATTAGTAGCTGCTCTTATTTTAAGAAGTGGTTACTATGTAACCAAAGATGCTATTCACGTTCTTATGGAAGGAACTCCTTCAAATGTAGACGTAGAGGACATTATTACCACAGTTAGTAAAACACCAGGAATACACTCTATTCACGACCTACACATATGGTCCATCACAAGTGGTTTGAATGCAATGTCTTGCCATGCTGTCGTTGATAAGCAATTAACTATCGCCGAAGGTGAAAATATTCTTCGGAAAATAGAACATGCACTTGAACACAAGGGGATTACTCATGTAACCATCCAAATGGAAACTTTAGCACATAACCATGAAAATTCAATCCTTTGTGAAGCAAAAGGTGAACCAGCCCATGATCATCATCATCATTAATTAGAAAAGAAGAGGCTGGGACATAACCCTCCTCTGAAATGAAAAAGCCTGTGAAATTTTACTCATAGTAAAATTTCACAGGCTTTGATTTACTTTTTTGAAGAAAAATAAGGATCACTTCTGATAAAATAAAGTCACCACAACAAAATCTAATCAGAAAGAAGGATCCTTATGTTTAAAGATTATACCATGAATCAAATCGTTTTACCTTTAGATTTAGAAGTAAAATTACAAAATAATGATATTGCCTTCCATGTCCATCATTTAGTGGAAAGTATCCCTCAAGAAGCGTTTGAACCATTTCTTCGAAATGAAGGTTGTCCTGCCTATCATCCACGCATGATGCTTAAAATTATTCTATGTGCCTACACTCAATCTGTCTTTTCAGGGCGTAAAATGGAGGCCCTATTAAAAGACAGTATCCGTATGATGTGGTTAGCTCAAGGGTATGAACCAAGCTATCGTACAATTAACCGATTTCGCGTTCAACCAGAAGTAAAAGATTTAATTCGTCAATGTTTCATCCAATTTCGCTGCCAATTGATCGAAGAAAAACTGATCGATCAAGAAGCGATATTTATCGATGGTACAAAGATTGAAGCGAATGCGAATAAATTTACGTTTGTCTGGAAGAAAGCGATTGAGAAATTTCATCAGAGTTTAATTGATAAGTCAAACCAGTTGTACAATGAGTTGCTTGAGAACGAAATCATACCCCAAATTGAACGGGAAAGTGATGAACAGCTATCATTTGGAGAGCTCACTCAAATGGTTCAAAAAGTAGACGAAGTAGTGACCGAATATGATAAACAAATTGAAGAATCTTCAGACGTTACTGAACGAAAAGCCTTACGAAGTGAACGAAAATACCCGAAACAAGTGCGTAAACAGTTGATTGATTTTGTCTTGAGAAAACGGAAGTACCAACAGGATTTTACAATCTTTGGACCACGTAATAGCTATTCTAAAACAGATCTAGATGCGACATTTATGCGAATGAAAGATGATTATATGAAAAACGGGCAATTGAAAGCTGGTTACAATGTACAAATCGCAACGGAAGGTCAATATGCGCTTGCTTATAGTTTATTTCCAAACCCAACAGATACACGTACGTTAATTCCATTTTTAGATGAGATAGAGCAACATTATTTCGAGTTACCGAAACATATTGTTGCAGATGCAGGTTATGGTAGTGAACAAAACTTTAGTGATATTCTCTCAAACAGAAACCGAGAAGCACTGATAACATATAACATGTTTTTGAAGGAACAAAAGAAAAAGTACAAACAAAATACATTTAATCCTGATAACTGGGTATATGATCAAGAAACCGATACATATACGTGCCCTAATCAGAAACGTTTAGAATTTCAATATCATTCTGTCCGAACCGACGCTACAGGTTTCCAAAGGAGTTTCAAAATCTACGAGTGCGAAGACTGTTCAGGATGCCCATTCCGTTCATCATGTACCAAGGCAAAAGAAGGAAACAATCGAAAACTAATGGTGAACAAAAAATGGGAACAGCAAAAAGAATATGTGAGAGCGAAGCTTTCAGAAGAGAAAACGAGTGCCATCTATCGAAAACGCAAAACCGATGTGGAACCAGTTTTTGGATTCTTGAAGGCTAATTTGCGTTTCACTCGATTTTCTGTACGAGGAAAATCGAAGGTGGAAAACGAAATGGGCCTCGCATTAATGGCAGTGAATTTAAGAAAATTCACTGCCATTAACTAAGATAATAGAAGAATTAACACGAAAAAAAAGAGAAAAGTGAATTTGAGTACCTCAAATTCACTTTTCTCTTTTTTAGAGGCTAGTTATGTCCCAGCCTCTTGTTATATATTAAGGGGGATAAATACAATGTTGGACACACTAGTTATTGGAGCGGGCCAGGCTGGTATTTCCATGGGTTATTATTTAAAAGAAACGGGTATGAATTTTCTTATTTTAGATAAAGGAAAAGAAATAGGGGAGAGTTGGAAGTCCAGATATGATTCCTTGATTTTATTTACTCCTAGAATATATAGTTCTCTACCTGGTTTTGCAATGGAAGGAGATAAGCATGGGTTCCCTACAAAAGATGAGGTAGCTTCTTATTTGAAACAATATGTTAAAAAGTTTGAACTACCTATTAAATTTCAAACAGTAGTAACAAGTATAACAAAACAAGAAGAGGAATTTGTAGTATGTACAAATAGAGATACGTACACGACACGTAATCTAGTTATTGCCACAGGTCCCTTTCAAACACCTATGATACCGTCATTCTCCAGTGATTTATCTAATGAGATTTATCAAGTGCATTCTTCTCAGTATAAAAATCCACAGCAGTTAAAGGATGGGAATGTCTTAGTTGTAGGCGGTGGAAATAGCGGTGCTCAAATAGCAGTTGAACTATCCGAAGAAAAAGAAACATACTTGGCACATAGTAATAAATTAGTATTCTTGCCATTAATTTTTAAACAAAAAAGCATTTTCTGGTGGTTTGATAAATTGGGAATTTTAAGTGCAAGTAAGAATTCTTTATTGGGAGGGTTCATCCAAAAAAAGGGTGATCCTATATTTGGATTCGAACTGAGAGATGCCATTAAACGAAATAAGGTGAAATTAAAAGAAAGAGTAATGGTTATAAATCGCGATAAAGTAATATTTAAAGATTTATCATCACTAGAAGTTAACAATATTATTTGGGCTACTGGTTTTACAAATTCATTACCTTGGCTGAACATAGATGATTTATACAATAAGGATGGAAAACTAATTCATCAACGAGGCGTTACCAATATTAAAGGTCTATATTTTATAGGTTTACCGTGGCAGCATAGACGTGGTTCTGCTTTACTTCAAGGAGTTGGATACGATGCAGAATATATAGTTGCAAAAATAAAATAGAAAAGTTGTTTAAGGGAAGAGGATGGACTTTACTTGTATAAGATAAAGTGGGTAGAGTCCTCAATAAAAAATAAATTAATTGACAAAGAAAATGTTTTTCAGATATCCTTTATATATGCATATCTGTTCATGTAAGAATATATTTATGTATAGGAAAAGAAGGTGGGGGAAGTGATGAGGAAAGAAGTTCTCTCTTTGTTATCGGATGAGAATATAAAAGGAGTTTCTCAACTATGCAAGGTGTTAACCAATCCAACAAGAATAAAAATCTTATCTTTAATTTACAAAAAGGACTTAACGGTTAACCAAATTTCCGATCGACTTAAAATGTCTAACTCAATGGTTTCTAACCAGATAAACTACTTGAAAAATATAAATTATATCGAGTGCAAAAAAGGTACAGAGAACTTTTATAGGCATGACGATGAGAAATTAATTGTTACCATTAATCGACTTTTAGAGCAATCTTGTTAAAAAGGTTGCTATTAAAATAAATAAAAAGTAAGTATCCGCCGGTAGAACCGGCGGTTTTAATTTCGCCCTATAAGGGCACTTTACCAACGAAGCCCCTAAAGGGACCTCTAAATTGACCGCCAACCGTTTACTCTCCCTACTTTTCTTTAAATGGATCGACGTATTCTCGTTTGCTCATATTATCTCGCAAACGGTCTTCTGCTTCTTGCTCTCGAATATACTTTGCAATTGTTTTTTCGTTTAATCCCACCGTACTTACGTAATATCCTTTCGCCCAAAACGTTCGGTTTCCATGATTATATTTTAAATTTGCGTGTCTATCATGGATCATCAAGGAACTTTTACCTTTTAAATATCCCATGA
>NZ_JBQKKM010000008.1:0-125471 GCF_052116745.1 Niallia sp. Sow4_A1
TAACTTTAAAAGCAAGCTTTTAAAGTCCGCTCGACTTGCATGTATTAGGCACGCCGCCAGCGTTCGTCCTGAGCCAGGATCAAACTCTCCAATAAAGAGTTGATTAGCTCATTGCTAAACTCTAGCTTTTTATTACTTGTTGTCATTCTATAACATTCGTTATAAAACGATTATTGTTGACGTTTGTTTGTTCAGTTTTCAAAGAGCAATAAAAAAATTTGGAGCGGGTGATGGGAATCGAACCCACGACATCAGCTTGGAAGGCTGAGGTTTTACCATTAAACTACACCCGCATTATAAGGTTGATATTTATTTTCAAGCTTGATATCAATGGTCGGGAAGACAGGATTCGAACCTGCGACCCCTTGGTCCCAAACCAAGTGCTCTACCAAGCTGAGCTACTTCCCGAATATGGCGCGCCCGAAAGGAGTCGAACCCATAACCTTCTGATCCGTAGTCAGACGCTCTATCCAATTGAGCTACGGGCGCATATTTCCGAAAGCGACTTTATAATCATACAACATATTTTATCGGCTGTCAACACTTTTTTTGATGCGGCCGAGAGGACTTGAACCTCCACGGGGTTGCCCCCACTAGGCCCTCAACCTAGCGCGTCTGCCATTCCGCCACGACCGCACTACAAGAGATAATTTATTGTACATTCATAAATCTTTTTCGTTTATTAGATGGTGCGGGTGAAGGGAGTCGAACCCCCACGCCTTGCGGCGCTAGATCCTAAGTCTAGTGCGTCTGCCAATTCCGCCACACCCGCTTATTCTAATATATATAATGGTGAGCCATGGAGGATTCGAACCTCCGACCCTCTGATTAAAAGTCAGATGCTCTACCGACTGAGCTAATGGCTCGTGGCTGGGCTAGCTGGATTCGAACCAACGAGTGACGGAGTCAAAGTCCGTTGCCTTACCGCTTGGCTATAGCCCAATAATAAAAATTTAAATGGCGGTCCGGACGGGACTCGAACCCGCGACCTCCTGCGTGACAGGCAGGCATTCTAACCAACTGAACTACCGGACCAAACTTTCAAAATTACAAATAACAAATGACCCGTACGGGATTCGAACCCGTGTTACCGCCGTGAAAGGGCGGTGTCTTAACCGCTTGACCAACGGGCCATAACTTTAAATTGCTTTCTGGCGGAGAAGGAGGGATTTGAACCCTCGCGCCGCTTACGCGACCTACACCCTTAGCAGGGGCGCCTCTTCAGCCTCTTGAGTACTTCCCCAAAATGGCTCCGCAGGTAGGACTCGAACCTACGACCGTTCGGTTAACAGCCGAATGCTCTACCACTGAGCTACTGCGGAATAATATCCATCGACTTGTCCAACTATCTAACGAGACAGTTGCCAGCAGTTGCATTAACAAGTTGCTCTCTTGTCGACTCTTTACATTATAAGGACATATAAATAATAAGTCAAGCACCTTTCAAAACTTTTTTCGAAAATAAAATTCCTCATTGAAAATCACTTATCAACACTAATTATTTCTTCTAATTTTAATCTTCCTCTACATTTTCCACAAACATACTTTCTTATGTCCATTCTTTTTTTCCTAGTATATTTTTGTTGACATGAAACACAAGAATAAATAAGAACTCTCTTCGATTACCCTTTCTTCCTTTCAGCTGGTAGAGAAGAACAAAACCTAGGACCACCTACTCTTTTAAGAAGCGTCTTAAAATCAGCATCCTTATGTTGATATCCTCTGTTTAATAAATGAAGATGATAATGACATAATTCATGCTTAATAATACCTATTAACTCCTCTAATCCCAATACCTCATAATACGTTTTATTAATTTCAATATTATGAGTGTTTAATAAATACCTTCCCCCAGTAGTTCTTAATCTAAGATTAAAAGATGCTTCATGTTCAAACTTTCTTTCAAAATACTTCCAAGAAATATCCTCAACTAATCTTTGTAATTCTTCATTTGTCATTGATCCGTTTATCCCTCCTCAACAAGACAAACTATTATAGCATACAATAAACTTATACCTTACTAAATCTTATCGAATGATATAACACCGTCCAAATCAAAACATTTTCTTATCCATTATATTATAGAGAGAAGTGCGCTATTGATGGATATTTCAAGAAAGTGGAAGGAACGATTTTTCGTTCTTAACCGAGTTTAATGATTACAACAAGGAGTGAATATAATGCCTAATTGGTTACAAAACCAAATTAAAAAAGCCTTCTTTGAAAAAAACAGCTATCAAGTAAAGCTATTAAATCAATGCTGGTATTACTATTGCCGTAAAAATACTCCAAGTTAGCTATCCTTTAGTGCTCGATTATGTGTAAAAATCCTTTACTCCTAAAAATTAGGATCACCTGTATTTCCACGCTTAAAAAACAGGCGATCCTTCTTTATTATTTCTCGTCTTTTGGACTTAACATAGTAAGCGCAACTCTTCCTTTATTTTGATCTACACTGTCTACCCAAACAGTAACTACATCCCCTACACTTACTATATCAAGTGGATGCTTAACAAACTTATTGCTCAACTTAGAAATATGAACTAAACCATCTTGTTTAACTCCAATATCTACAAATGCACCAAAATCGACTACATTTCGAACCGTACCTTGTAATTCCATTCCCGTTTGTAAATCTTCTAGTTTTAATACATCTTTTCGCAATAATGGTGCAGGAAGGTCTTCCCGTGGATCTCGAGATGGACGAACCAATGCATCAATAATATCTTTTAATGTAAGTTCTCCAATATTAAGTTCTTGTGCAATATCCTTCATTTCAACTTTTGTTAGTACTTCCTTTAATTCAGGAGTGCCGATATCTTGTGACTTAAATCCTAATTTAGATAGAAGTTTCATTACTTCACCGTAATGTTCAGGGTGGATGCCAGTTCGATCTAAAGGCTCTTCCCCATCTAATACGCGCAAAAAGCCGATAGCTTGCTCATATGTTTTAGCCCCTAAACGTGGTATCTTCTTTAATTGTTTGCGATTGCTGAATTTACCTTCTTCTTCTCGTTTTTTTACGATATTATTAGCAACAGCCTTGGAAAGGCCAGCAACATATTGCAGTAAAGAAGACGATGCAGTATTTACATTAACTCCAACTTGGTTAACTGCTGTTTCTACAACAAAATGTAATGATTCCGCTAATTTTTTTTGTGATACATCATGTTGATATTGACCAACACCTACAGATTTTGGATCGATTTTCACTAATTCTGCTAATGGATCTTGTAATCTCCTCGCAATAGACACTGCGCTTCTTTCTTCCACTTGAAAATCCGGGAATTCTTCTCTTGCAATTTCGGAAGCTGAATAAACACTAGCTCCAGCTTCATTTACGATTAAATAATAAATCTCTTTATTCTGCTTATTTAGCATCTCAGCAACAAATTGTTCTGTTTCTCTCGAAGCAGTACCATTCCCCACTGCAACCATTTCAATATGATAGCGATCAAGAATGCTTTGAAACTTTGCAGCTGCATCTGCTCTTTTGGACACTGGTGGATGGGGATAAATTACTCCTATTTCTAATACTTTCCCCGTTTCATCGACTACAGCTAATTTACAGCCTGTCCGATAAGCTGGGTCCACTCCGAGAACCATTTTCCCTTTAAGGGGTGGCTGTAATAATAGATTTCTAAGATTTTCCGAGAAAATATGTATTGCCTGCTCCTCAGCCTTTTCTGTTAACTCATTTCTTATTTCCCTCTCAATAGACGGCTGAATAAGACGTTTATAACCATCTTCTATTGCTTCTTTCATAATTACTGTTGCAGGAGAATACTCATTTTTTATCCACTTTTTCTCTAAGTATTCTATTATTACATCTGTTGGTGCACTGATAGCTACTTTTAAGATATCTTCTTTTTCTCCTCGATTTACAGCTAGTGTACGATGAGGAACAATTTTATTTACTGGCTCTTCATATTCATAATACATTTCATAAATATTTTTTTCGTCCTTCTCTAACTTTTTAGAGCTAGTTTGAACTTTCCCAGTAAGCATCGTCTTGTTTCTAATCCACTTTCTACTCTCTGCATCATCTGATATGCGCTCTGCTAAAATATCTTTCGCACCATTGATCACATCTTCAATTGTTAATACTTCTTTTTCTTCGGATATATATTTACAGGCTTCCTCATCCAACGATTTTTCCTTTGTCAGACTTAATAACCAGTCCGCAAAAGGTTCTAATCCTTTTTCTTTCGCAATAGTAGCTTTCGTACGGCGTTTTTGTTTATATGGACGATATAAATCTTCTACTTCCTGGAGCTTGATTGCCTTCATAATATTATTTTGCAATTCTTCTGTCAGCTTGCCTTGCTCTTCGATTAAACGTATAACTTCTTCTTTTCTTTGAGCTAGGTTTTGAATATATGTATAGCGATCGATAATATCCTTAATCTGCACTTCATCTAGTGCTCCTGTTTGTTCTTTTCTGTATCGAGCAATAAAAGGAACTGTATTCCCATCTTCTATTAGCGCAATAACACTTTTCACCTGTTTAATCGATACATTCTGTTCTTTTGCAATAATAGCTAAATAATCCTGCCCTTTTTCCTGTTCCAAAACTTTCTCCACACAACTCACGATCCTTTCTAATCCATCGAGCAATCACTAAAAAAATATTATATCCATTCTCTTTCCACACTAAAAGTTAGTCCTTCAATTTTTACCTAATTCTATTTTATCAAAAGGTCCTATGAAAGCCTATTATCAATAGAAAGGAATTTGCCTTCTTCCTTTGGCAATTCTTAATAGCTATCAAGCAAGTATCTATTTCATAAATAAAGAGAGCTACTTTCATAAAGCTTGTTGATAAAAACGACAAAAAAAAATAAATAAAGAGAGCTACTTTCAAAAGCTTGTTGATATAACCGACAGAAAAAAATATAATAAAACAGCAAAAAAAGCTTACTTTAAAGCAAGCTTCCCAATATAAAAGTAGAATCATCATCTGAATTATTATATTTTCCAACAATACTATCTGCTATGGAGCTAATAGGCAAATATCCTTTTAGCAAATTTTTTATTCCTTGAATATTAAATCCATCGGAAAAAACAAGGAATTTCGCATGATTTTCAAAGGTAAAACGTTGCGTATGATAATGTTGAGGTCTTCCTGATAAGTAACCCGTTACTGGGAGTGGATAAGTCAATTTGCCTGAAGGAGAATAAAGAAAGAATCGAATATTACCTACACAGCTATAAACAACTGTCTTGGTAGCATAGTTAATTTTGAAAACACAGACTGCCGCTCCTCTTTTCTTTATAAGAACATTGTTAGATAGTTCCATTAATTCCTCAACAGATTTCGCATGATTTTCTTTAATCATCTCGGTAACTGCAACGGATGCTTCATTTGCGTATTCGCCACTTCCAAGACCATCTGCTAATACACAAACAAAGTATTCATCCGTTGATGTATAAAAAAAACTATCTCCACAAAGGGTTTTCCCTTTCTTGCTAGTCTGATAGGCAAGTACATGGACATTATTATCTTTCAATTCATTCATAAGATAAACTCCGAATTATTGGACTCTGCCTGTATTGCTTCTTGGAGCTTTTTTATCGCTCTTCTTTGAAGCCTAGAAACATGCATTTGAGATATCCCGAGCTTTTCTCCAGCTTCCTTCTGACTAAGATTATCCAAATATGTATATTGAATAATACTTTTTTCTCGCTCCGTTAATACATGCAACACTTTTTCTAGCACTAGTTTTTGATTTACTTTTTCAAATCCTTGATCTACATCCCCCACAATATCTAAGAGAGTAACGGTTCCCCCTTCTGAATCTGCCTCAATCGAATGGTCAACAGATAAAGCCTGATAGCTTCTGCCCATCTCCATCGCTTCTAGCACTTCTTCCTCGGATACCTCTAGATAATCAGCAATTTCATTTACCTTTGGAGAACGCTGTAAATCGGTAGTAAGCTGTTCTACCGTTTTCTTTATTTTAGGTCCAAGCTCTTTAATACGCCTTGGTACATGAACACTCCACGTTTTATCTCTTAAAAACCGTTTAATTTCGCCAATTATAGTTGGTACAGCAAAGGCCTCAAAACTCTTGCCGAAGCTTTCATCATAACGTTGAATGGCTCCTATTAATCCAATAATCCCTACTTGTGCGATATCTTCGTGAAACATTTTCCCTTTAGAATATTTCCTTGCCAGCATTTCTACTAAATCACGATAATTTAAGACAAGTGCTTCCTGGGCTTTCTCATTTTGCGTCAGTTGAAATTCTTTAATTAATTCATTTACTTCTTCCTTTGATAAATGGCGATTAGGTTGAGATTGTTTCTGCATCCCTCTCCACCTGCTCTCCTTCGAGGTATTTAGTCATGAAAACAGTTACCCCGTTATTATGGTGAATCTTTACTTCATCCATTAATGTTTCGATTAAGTATAGGCCAAGTCCCCCTTCACGAAGAAATTCTACTGACTCATCCTGTTCATACGGACCTAAATCTTTGGTCGTAGAATGAAAGTCAAAACTCTTTCCATTATCGGCGACAATAACCTCTAGTCGATCATTATATAATCGAAACCCAATCAAAACATCTCCTGCGTCCTTATTCTTATACGCATGTTGCACAGCATTTGTACATGCTTCACTAGTAGCTATCTTTAAATCTTCAATTTCGTCATAGCTAAAGCCCATTCTGCTTGCAATCCCAGATAGTGTTAAGCGAATAATGCCAACATACTCTGGTTTAGAAGGGATTTTCATTTCGATGTACTCAAAATGACTCATTTGATTCCACCTTCTATCTTACTATTTATGTCTATAATATCTGCCAATCCAGTTATTTCAAATAGCCTGATTAAACGACTAGATAGACCAATCAACTTGAATTCACCATTGTTTGCTCGGACATTCTTAAATATCCCCACAAACACGCCTAAACCAGTACTGTCCATATAGTTAACATCTGATAAATCTATTACCATTTTTATTCCTTCTTTTTCAGAAAAGGAATAAATACGCTCTCTTAATTTCGGAGCTGTATACGCATCTATTTCACCAGAAACTTTAACTTCTACATCCAATTCTTTTTCCTTTACATCTATTATGATATTCATCCCGACCCACCTTTACATGATTACGATATTGTCTTTTACCCCATCGTTTACGGAGTTAAACTTTTCTTTTTAAAATAATTAAAGTAAAATCATCACGCAAATGAAATTCTTGAATTTTTTCTAATTCCATATAAACATTTTTGACAATATCTTGTGCATCTAAATGCATATGCTTTCTTATGTATCCTAGAAGAATTTCTTTATCAATAAAGCCTTCTTTCGTTCTGCTTTCTGTTACTCCATCTGACATTAAAACAATCATATCACCTGGATAAATTTCCTTTTCAAATTGTTGATATTTTGTCTTTTTATCTACACCTAGTAATAAGCCCTTTGTTTTAAGCTCACTAAACTGTTTTGTTTTCGCTTGATAATAAAGACCTGGTTCATGACCAGCCGATGCATAGTGAAATACATGCGACAATGTATCATATGCTCCGTAAAACATCGTAATGAACATACTAGGATCTACATTCTGCTCTACTACCCTATTTAAATTTTCTAATACATTGCTTGGTTTATTCCTATTTTCTGGGAGACTGTCCATTGCATACTTAATCATCGACATGCACATAGCAGCAGGAATTCCTTTTCCAATTACATCCGCGATGGCAATATTAATGATTTGATCATCATCATGAACGAAGTGATAATAATCTCCATTCATCATTTTTGCCGGAACACTGATTGCGCCAATATCCAACCCTTCTGCTTTTGGAATATCTGTACTTAATAATGTTTGTTGGACATTTGCAGCGATTTCCATCTCACTTCTTAATTCTTGCTGAACATGGCGAAGACTTTGATGTTCTCTATAAGCAAATCCATAGCCTATCATAACCTCTAAAAGAATATCAAAAGATTTCGTTACATATTCAGGCATATCCGGATATAAATCCACTAAAATAGATTTATGTAAACTGATTATATCTTCTGGTGATATTTTTTGTTCAATCGATTTCCTACTAAACTTTTGCCCTTGATAAAGCGCTTGTTCAGATTCATCTTTAATATAGTTCACAAGAAGATCTCGATACTTAGATTCCATCATTTCTCGGAAATCCATTATCTCTCTCCCCCTTATCTTAGCCACTTCACTGCCTGAATTTCTGTCCCCTCGCCTATAGAGGTTTTGATATCAAACGCATCCATCAACCGTTTTACTCCTGGTAATCCAGCACCTAACCCACCCGAGGTAGAAAAACCATCTTGCATTACTTGTCTTATATCTTTTATTCCAGGACCACTGTCTTTAGCAATTAGCTTCAAGCCCGCTTTCCCATTATCAAAAAGCTTCTCTATACAAATTTGCCCTTGTCCAGCATATAAATAGATATTTCTTGCAAGTTCACTAATCGCAGTAGTAATACGAGCTTGATCTACAATACCGAAGCCAAGCTCTCTTGCAATATTTCTACCTAATTGCCGAGCTGCAACGATGTCCCATTCATTTACGATTTTTACACAGGATTGGTCTCCCATAGGTCAATCCTCCAATTCCTGTTGTAATTTCTCCAAACCTTTTTCTAGATCTAAGGCAGTTAAAACATCGTTCAAACTGATACCTAGCTCTACTAAGGTGATGGCAACAGCAGGCTGAATCCCTGTCAGTACCACCTTAGCCCCCATTAGCTTCGACATACCGATAACATCACCTAATACTTTGGCAATAAATGAGTCTATAAAATCAATGGATGTTAAGTCAATCACTACTCCACTTGCACTCGTTTCATGGATTTTATTTAATAAATCCTCTTGAAACTGAAGGGCTGTTTGGTCATCTAATTCCCACTGAATGGATACTAGCAAATAGTCATACAGTTTTAATATTGGTATTCTCACTCTATTCACCCAAAACCAACCAACTTTCATTTAATATATTTTTACGTACTTCCTTTTCTTTTTTAGTTCAACTAAATGGACGAAAACCAATCCAAAACAAGCATTTCTTTTATACAATTTTGCCAAACAAAATAAAACTATCTTTCATCGAAAGATAAATATCCTGTATGCTCATTTCCATTGATTTGATTGCTCGATGTTTTTAAAACAGCTTTCCTCCATTTTATCACATAAAGAGATACTTTCTATTTTCAAAAACTTATATATTGAAAAAACAAGCGGTATTTTTGAGGGCACTGAAAAGTCTAGTTCTCCAAATAAAATGAGGTTTTATTTATTTGAAAGCGAATAATAAGTTGGTTTGGAGAGGCGTCCGCTCGACTCCTACGGGAGATGCGAGAAAGTCCGAGACCCTGCAGGAGCGTAGCGACGAAGCGGCTCGGCGCTCGCCCCGTGGAAAGCGAGCGGTAAGCCTCGGAAAACAAAAACCTACACTAAGTTAGAAAGGTTTGGTAACTACCGATTCACCAGGTAATTCACTTTTTCAGTGGCCTCGTATTTTTGGGCATTATTTTTCGCTTGATAATTAACTAATCCTATATGTATATAGGTTTTGACTTTTCTATATTCCCTATCTGATTATATTTAAAACCTTTAATTAAGAAATATTTTATCCTTTTAGAGAATTACGCTTCCTTTCCAATAAAAAAATAACCTCCTACAATACGAAGGGGGTTACATTCTTATACATAACAGAACAAAAAACGCTATAAAAAAAAGCGCTCCAAACGAGCGCATTCTATCATTAAAATTCAATGAGACCTAAACTAATCTGTAGAGCTTCATCGACTTTTTCCATCATTTCCTCATCGAGATGAGTAATTTTGTCCGTTAGCCTCTGTTTATCTATCGTACGAATTTGTTCTAAAAGAATTACTGAATCTCTTTCAAAACCATATCGCTTCGCATCAATTTCCACATGAGTCGGCAATTTAGCCTTTTGAATTTGAGCTGTAATTGCTGCAATAATGACTGTGGGACTGAACCGATTCCCGATGTCGTTTTGAATGACAAGTACAGGACGGACGCCGCCTTGCTCTGAACCAACAACTGGGGATAGGTCTGCAAAATAAACGTCACCACGTTTGACAATCAAAGGATTACCCTCCGCTTACAAGACGTTCTACTGTATGCTCTGCCTCGTATTCTGCGAGAAAGCTTTCTGATGCAATGGATAAATTTAATTTAGCCATCTCCATATATCCTCGTCTCATCGATTCGCGGATATGTCTCTTTTTACGTTCGCGAAGATACATTTTCGTTGCTTGATAAATAAATTCACTACGATTTACATTTTCCTGCTTAACGAAGCCGTCCAATTCAGTTAACAAATGCTTTGGTAATTTTATCATGATCTCTGTCGTTGCGCTGGATTCAGACACAAAGATACACCTCCACCATCACTACACACCATTTTTAGCTCTGCTTTTTTTAATCATACCACTAATAACTGTTTCTGCAAAGTCCATTCAGCAATTCTACTGTATTATCCACCAAAAATTATCCCTTTTATGCATCAAAGAATGGAAAAAGCGAAAAATATTCTCAAAACAAAGAGGGGATTTACCATATTTTTCATCTATTATTATTTCTAGCTGGTATATGTGACCATAATTAATGTATTCATTTCTTTGATCATCCATTACTTTTATTTTCAGCCCAATGTTGAATTATTCTTTTACAATTCTCGCCAAAAATAAATCCTGCTATACTTTTCAGTTATAATCCGTTACTCCATCTCACTAATTAAGGGATTTACCGTTTCTTCAAAAACACCATTTTTTTTATATATACGGGGGACTCTTGCGGAAATCATACATGTGACCTCATAATTGATTGTGTCTAATTTAGTAGCAATTTCATTAACAGAGATTTCTTCATCCTTTTGCTTCCCAATTAACGTTATTTGCGTACCTGGTTCTAAATAGTACGGAAGCCTTACCATACATTGATCCATACAAATTCTCCCGACAATCGGCACTCTCTTTCCTTCTACGAGAACCTCTTGACCTTGCAATTTCCGCAACCACCCGTCTGCATAGCCAATCGGCAAAGTACCAATCCATTCCTCTTTTTCTGCCTCATATGTGGCACCATAGCTTACCCTATCGCCCTTGTTTAATTTTTTCACTTGGACCAATTTTGTGCGCAAGGAAAAAGCTTCTTTTAAGGAATAAGGCAAATCAGACTCAATCTCAAGAGATGGCGTCAATCCATACATGGAAATCCCCATACGAATAGCATTGTATTGTAAATCAGGATACAAAAGACTCGCGGCACTATTACTACAATGAACGATTGCTGGCAGCTTTGAAAATGCAGCAAGTAGTTCCTTAAAACGCTGGATTTGTTTCTCAAAGTAAATAGAATTTTTTTCATCTGCTGTTGCGAAATGAGTGAAAACTCCTTCCACCACAATATTCGGATGATTTGCCAGCAACTCTTCCACCTGCTGAATCTCTTGTTCCTTTCTCAGCCCAATTCTACCCATGCCTGTATCTAATTTTAAATGAATCGCCACGTGCGCATCTTTATTTAAAAATTGGATAGCATCTTCCAACCAATCGATATGATAAACCGTTAAAGTCACCTTATATTTTATAGCTATCGCTACATCGCGCGGTCTGCTTGCTCCAAGAACAAGTATGGGTGCAGTAATACCATTTTTTCTTAAATGAATCGCTTCATCTAAAAAGGCAACAGCTAAACAGTCTGCACCTGACAGCAATGCTTCTTTGGAAATTTGCAGAGCCCCATGACCATATCCATTTGCTTTCACTACTGCTATTATTTTATTATCAGCATGTACTCTTTTTCTTAATTCCCTAACATTATATGCAATCGCATCAAGATCAATTTCCACCCATGTATCTCGATAAAAGGTATCTTCTTGAATCAAAATCCTCACACGTCCTTCATGAAATAACAAACTTGTATCCTAAATTATTCTACTGTTTTTATCGCTTGTCAATTCCAATCCTTATATGTTTGTATGTATTGTTTCATTTATACATCAAAAAAACAGCTTCTATTATAGAAGCTGCTCAAAATTGTTTATTTAATCGCTTCTCCTTGAACGGAGCGCGCAACGGTAACTAATTCATCTCGAGTTAGGTCACTTGATGCAATTGTATAATCAACGCCTTCAAACGTCCATGATACTTTTGAATCCGTAACTTCCCCAATAGTAAAGCCTAAATCCACTGGATCTCCCTTACTAACAATTGGTCCTGCTGTAGCTGGTGCTACCTCTGCTTTTTCCTGAATAATGGTATAGGACACTACCCCATCGTAGGTTAAAATAACACGATTTCCGTTTTCCGTAGCCATTTTCTTTTCTTCTACCAAGCTAACTCCTTCTAACGGCTCTTCAGGATATTTCACAGCAAATTCTTTATCTTCTATTTCTCCCATTACCGGGATTACCATCTTAGCTGCTGTCATACTTTTTTGTAAATCAAAATCCTTTTTATCAAAGGAAACGTCAAACTTTACATTCGAGAACTTAACCGTAACAAGCGCTACTCCCTCTACATCCTTAACCTTCACACTCACAGGAGAAAGATCTTTTTTACTAAAAGCAATTTCCTGTGTTGGAAGCATTTTGTTATTCTGATAGCGTGTTTTCGTTTCAAATACATAATACTTATCTGTAGCAGAAAATTTCACATCTTTATCTTCTTCAATATCTTTTACTAAAGACTCATAGAGATATGCCTGACTACTATTTTCTGGCCACTCGCTTTGAAACTTAAAGCTTTTGTTTAAAGCCGGAGTTAAAACATACACACCTTCTTCATTTTTTAAGATCATTTGACTCTGATTCTTTGCCGAATTCTTTAGATTTACTCGATAAAAATCTGGGTCCTTATGCCAGACTTCCACTTCGTATGTTTGCGGCTCTGTCCCCATTTTGAGAGTCATTTCGGCGTCTGCTTTATACCCCTTTGTCTCGACCTTTTCTTTTAAATCAGTCAGAACATCTTCTTTCGATTTTGTTCCACAGGCAGTTAACAAAAGCATGACCGTTAGCCCTACAAATAGCAACCAAATCTTCTTGTTCATTTTTTCAACTCCCCTATTTTCATTTCACGTAGAAAGAGAGAAAAATAAGCAAACAGCATTTCTATTAAAAAATTCCATACCCTTATCCTTGTGAATTTTCTATTAGAAACCGAAAACCCATACTTGTCTCTCCTATTTCTCTATGAATATATGAGACAACCTTCGGGAATATGCTACTTGGAATAATATCTCTTTTCATTGTCATTTCGTTTATGGAAATGACAATCTAGTGGGAATCAATAAACTTTTCATAAAAAAAAGGAAAAAGGCGAAACACCTCTTTTCCTTATTCTTCAATAATTACTTGTGCGAAGGCATATTGTTTACTATGGGTAATAGATAAATGAACACCTTGAGAAAATGGCTTTAAAATGCATGGCTTTCCATGGGGATCATAGCTAATCTCCACATCTAAAAAACTTAGGCTTCCTCCTATCCCTGTTCCTAATGCTTTTGAAAAAGCTTCTTTCGCTGCGAATCTCCCTGCTAGAAACTCACTTCTACGATGACCTGACAGCAGCTCATATCTTTCCATTTCCATATCGGTAAGTATCCGCTTTGCAAAATTCGGCTTTCTTTGCATCAAAGTTTCTATTCTTTCTATTTCCGTAATATCTATTCCTGTCCCTTTTATCATAAGACAACTCCTTCTATTCCATTATTTATACGCATAATATATTGTATCTTTTCCTATTGTTTGGCTATTATTGTAGAAAGAAGCTTTATTAGGAGGTATCAAATACGGTTGTTTACCAGAAGAGAAAACTTTAGAGAGTATATTTCGTATTATCCAGTCGTATCTGCAATCCTGCTCATTCACCTAGTCCTATTTTTGTTAACAAATTTGCCCATCTTCCCAAACAAACATCTGTTAGATTTAATGATAGGTGTCAATCTATATATTGTAGAAGGGGAATGGTGGCGATTAATTACTCCTATATTTATTCACGGAGGATTTGCTCATCTTTTATTTAACAGTTTTAGTATTTTTTTATTTGGTCCTGCATTAGAAAGAATCCTTGGCAAATTTAAATTTCTCTTTATTTACTTAATTACCGGTATTGCAGCAAATATTATAACACTCCTGATTGAACCTCTTACTTATGTACATTTAGGTTCTAGTGGGGCAATTTTCGGCTTATTTGGCTATTATATTAGTCTAGTCGTTTTTCGAAAAGATATCATTTCTCAAAGTAATGCACAAATTATTACTACCATCGCTGTTCTTAGTTTAATCATGACATTTTTACAGCCAAACATAAATATTGTTGCCCATATTTTTGGCTTTCTAACTGGTCTAATCATTGGAAGCTTGTCTGAATCAAAGGGAAAGAAGATTATTTCCAGCTATAAAGAGGAATGGTACTATTTAAAACAGCAGCTTCGGCACACAAAAAAACCTGAAGGAAAATCCATTATTATTTGGATCATTATCTTCGGCCTTGCCATTATTGGCTTGCTTAGTCAATAAACGATAACATCACTAGCTTATTACAAAAGAAGGCTGCCTTTATAGCAACCTTCTTTTCTTATCTATAGGAATACCACTCATAAACCTTCTTCACATCACCTTTTGAAAGGTCTGTAACCACACCCGTTGCCCCCCCGGCACCAGAAAGAACTACTCCTTCAATCGAGGCAAGCTCTCCCTTTCTTTGCCACCATCCCTCTGTATAATAGAGAGCTTGAATACGATTACGCTTCATAATAAATGTCGTCTTGTGGAATTGACGGAAGGATAAGGTTAGTTGTTTACCTAAGATAGCATAGCCTGCTGAGCGATAATTCCAATATCCCCACATTGGTAAAATCAATAATAGCAATAACGATAGCATTCCCCATCCATGAAAAAAATAAATGAGTGTGCTAATAATAGGTAGTGCAATCCAGCTGTTTTTAACAATATATCGCCAAACAGACCGTTTTGGTGGTGGTATTAGCTGCTCACTCCATTCATATTCAGGAACCACTTCCTTTAGTAATTGCGGTAAATCCTTTTTCTTTAACAAGGGAACTGCCAATACATTTGCAGCTTCTATATCATTAAAAGATCCTCCTGCACTAATTAAGGATACGCCTACTAAATGAAATGGTTGGCGAAGCATAGCCTCCGTTACTTTAACTGCCTGAATGCGTTTTAACGGAATCGTAATTTGCTTTTTCTCAATTAACCCCCGTGTAATAATCAAATCATCATTCGTCTTTGATAAAGTAAAATTCGCATATTTGAGCAATGTAATAAACAAAGATAAAATCCATAATAATACACATAAAATAAATACAACGATAGAAATTAAGGCCAATCCACTTGTAATGAACTGATGAACTTGCTCATAAATTCTTTTGATTGGAATTAATTCTTCAAACTGGGAAACGAAGGCGAAAATCGCGGAAATAATCACTCCCACTCCACCAGATGTGGTGGCCAAAATAGCTAACTGTTTATTCGTGATACGATAGATTTCTTGTTGAACAGGTTCTATCTCTTCTATCTCTTCTTCCAATACTATTTCTTCGTTTTTCTTTTTTATGATATATCTTTTTAGCTCTTCGGCAAGCTTTTTTGATATAGCTGTAAGCTCACCTTCTGCTTCTACGCCCCCTGCTGTTTCTATCTTAACTTTCACCAGACGGAACGGACGATGAAAAATCCCTTCAGTAAAATCAATACTTTGAATTCGTTCAAAGGGTATATACCTCTTTTTCTTAACAAATACCCCATACTCGATACGCAATTCATTTCCTACAACGTAATAAGTAAAATAATTCCAGTGCAAAAAACCACTAATTAAAATCACAACAAGGAGCAGGATTGCTCCTAAAATCGTATATAATCCCCAGTCTGAAGGCTTTCCTCCAAGTACAATAATTCCTATAAAAGGGAAAATCAATTCTTTTAGACGCTTTAAAATTATATAAAGAACCGAAATAGGATGAAGTCTTCTTTTTTCAAACATCCTCTTCCGCCACCTTCGTTTTGCTAGAAATATAATGTCTTATTTCCTCTGCCTCCTCTACTTCAAGCACAGGAATTTCATGGATAGTAGCAGCAGTAGAAATAGAAACTGTCGCAAGCTCATACTTCCTTAACAATGGTCCCTGCTTCATGTCTACATGTTGAACTCTAATCATCGGAATTAGAGTTCGCTTAATTACAATGACACCTTGCTGAATTTCAATTTCATCTCCTCTGACTTCGTATCTCCACCTCTTCCATTTTAAAGGTGGTAGAATACCAATGGTCAGCACTGTATGAACAAGAAGATAAATAATTATCCCTATACTTATCAGAATATGCCAGTCAAAAAGAATAGCCAGTGTGATTACACCACCGCCAATAGCCATCATGATAAGAGAGGATATTACTCCTGTTATTCGCCAAACAATTATTCCCTTTTTCGATAATCTATTTTGAGGTATCGCTATCAATTACTTTCCCCCTTTTTCTACATTTTGTCTGTTTATACTAACTATATACGAAAATAGGAGAAAGTAGTTTCAGATTTTTTCTATCAAATATAAGAAAAGCCTCAATGAAGTAATTTTTTCATTGAGGCTTTTCATGCTAAGCTTAACGGTAAGACTTAGATTTATTGTATCCACCACTTGATTGTCCTTGGCGTTTGTTACTGCTATAACCTTGTCGTTGACGGGAATTATAATTTTTACGAGCACCACGATCATTATTTTTATCATATGGTCTACGATCACGTTTAACCGGTAGTGGTTTCTCTTCTGTTAACTTAACAGGTGTTGTATCCGGTTCTTTTGTCAGCATTTTTAGAACTGCTGCAACGATTGTAGAAGCATCTTTTTGCTCTAATAATTCGTCTGCTACATTTCGGTATGAATCTAAATTGTTTTCATCCATAATTTGCGAAATTTTTTCAATCACAGCTTTTTGCTGACCTTCAATTGCTTGATCCACTGTTGGCGGAATCATTTTTTCCATTTTTCTCTTTGTTGTTTTTTCCACAACTTGAAGATAAGATCTTTCTCTATACGTAATGAATGTAATAGCGACACCTTCTTTGCCAGCACGGCCAGTTCGGCCAATACGGTGAACATAGCTTTCTGGATCTTGAGGAATATCGAAATTATATACATGCGTTACACCAGAAATATCCAGTCCGCGTGCTGCTACATCTGTTGCGACAAGTACATCAATGGTTCCTTCTTTAAATTTACGAAGTACAGACATACGTTTTGCCTGACTTAAATCTCCATGAATACCTTCTGCTGTATAACCACGCAGATTTAATGCCTCAGAAAGTTCATCAACACGACGTTTTGTGCGACCAAAAATAATTGCCAACTCAGGCGATTGAATATCCAATAGTCTTGTTAGAATATCAAATTTCGTTTTCTCCTGTGTTTCAATATAATACTGTTCGATTAATGGTACTGTCATTTCCTTCGCTTTCACTTTTACTACTTCTGGATCTTTCATGAAGCGCTCAGCCATTTTTCTAATTGGTGCTGGCATAGTAGCTGAGAATAATAATGTTTGTCTTTCTGTTGGGATTTTTGAAAGAATTGATTCAATATCATCAATGAATCCCATATTCAGCATTTCATCTGCTTCATCCAATATAACCGTTTTGACACTATCCAAACGAAGTGTTTTACGATTAATATGATCTAATATACGTCCAGGTGTACCGACAATAATATGGGGATTTTTCTTTAAAGCACGGATTTGGCGATTTATATCCTGTCCGCCAAAAATAGATAAAACTCTTGTACGTTTTCCGTAGCCGATTTTATATAATTCTTCTGATACTTGAATAGCAAGCTCTCTTGTCGGTGCAATAATAATCCCTTGGATTACTTCCTTTGCAACATCAATCTTATCCACCAATGGCACTCCAAAAGCTGCTGTTTTCCCAGTTCCTGTTTGCGCTTGACCAATTAAGTCTTTATTTTGAAGACTTAATGGAATAGTTTCTGCCTGAATAGGTGTAGCTTCTTCAAAGCCCATTCTTTTTAATGCCTTCATTGTAGCAGGACTAATACCTAAATCTTGAAACTTTACCAATATATCCAATCTCCTTCTAGTCATTAAAAATATCCATAAACAGATGGATGTACTCCATCATGTCAACCATTCGTATGTACCTCACTTTCTAAATGAAAACATATTAAAATGGCATATCGTATTCATCACATTATGCCTTTCCCCATACAATTAAAAAGAAACGATAGTCGTTATTATATAAATGATGAAAGTTATTGTTGGTTTCAATAGCCTTACAACCTTTATCAGGAGAATGATGAGGTATATGCTACTATTTAAGTCTTATTAGTTATGAGATACTATTTAACCAAGTTCTAAATAGGAGGAAATTTCAAATGACTTCTATTTATTATTTTATTAATAGCTCTGTTACCAATTTGTGATAATGTCTATTCTCTCATAGAGAATCTTCAAAATTCACGTTCGAAAACAACATGATCTTTTCACGGAGCTTTAAACAAATTAGCTAATCTGAGAAAAGTTAGCCAAATACAAAGAAATAACACATACTTACCTTTAAAAAGAAAACAACTCATTCATAACAAAGCATTTCTTATCAAGGGAACCTTTCGTCAGTGGTGTTTACCCTTCTCTCCCACCGATTGTCAGTTGAACCATTCGGACCTTTAAGGACAGTTGATTTCCAAGCTATCCCTCAAATTCCCATAAGCAGGAAGTGACAGTCATAATGAAGTTTATAAGTGGGACTTTAGATCATTTCTCTCTATTTGACTAATTTATCGTTTAAAATAGAATGTTTATACTTTACTAACATTATGCCCCAAATGTTATGTTTCTTCACGTTACTTTTTAAAATAATCTTATCACTAAGAAATACGCTTTGCAATAAATTGGGTATTCGAAAATCTACGTTTTATACATGTTTTCCCCATTTTCGCATTGTAAACGTTTTACACAAAAGAGAGTTTGCAGCGTTCGTTTATCATTTCCTATAGAAATAGTATCTTTTTCCTATTGTTCTCTCTAACAATGCTTAATTGGAGAGTATAGAAGGGCAAAGCTTGCCTATCCTACTCTTTCCATTCAAGCAAACTTCTATACATCAGAATTTTTATGTTGTCACTTCTAATTTATGAGGGCTCCTTGAGGAATGTTATTATTTCTTGAAATAATAATTCTTTTCTCTCACAATGACAAATTAAATGCTTGGAATCTTCTACATAGATGATTTTCTTGTTTTCAGCGCGAATGGTATTGTATAAATAGTTTGCACTTTTCAATGGCACAATGCCATCTTTCTCTCCTTGGGCAATCAAAGTTGGTACGTGGATGTTAGACAACAATGGTCTCACATATTGGACAAGCTTTCGGAACTGGATAGTAGCAGCTAATGGGGTACTTTTTATTTTGTTTATATAGCGAGTAAATAACTCATTTTCTCTCATTCGCCCTCGAAAAAAATCCGCACAGATTATTCTTATGTCCTTTTGAAGCTGGACAAAATTCACATAATAAGCTGCTGCACTCAATAGGATTAATTTCTTAATAGGATATTTTGTTGCTAAATAGCTTGCTATTAATCCTCCCATCGAAAATCCGACAACATATACGGTATCATGTCTTTTTAATAAATCTCTTAACGTATCTTCTGCATGCAAAAGCCATTCATTATACATAATGCCCTTTAATCTCAATTCATTTCCATGGCCAGGTAGTGTGGGGATGATACATTCCCAATTGGAATGTTGTTGAATATATGTAGCCAGTGGTTCCACTTCCATCGGGGAACCTGTAAATCCATGTATAAACATACAAGCTGTCATATTATAGCCACTCCTTTTAGAGTTATTTTACACTATAAAGGTAATTTTTCCAACACTTGAACTTTCCCTTTATAATGACGCCTGTTGTTGTCAAAAGACAAATTAGCTAAATTAAAAAAGCCAAACCTACAAGAAAACGATTTTCCGCTTATCTATCGGCTGGCCTCTTTCAACTATTGAATAGCCTTAACGATTTCCTCCAGCTTCATTCCTCTAGAGGCTTTAACTAAAACTACTGTTTCTTTATTTACATAATGGGTTAATGTTTGTATTAACGGTACTTTGTCCTGGAAGGTAAATATACGATCTTCTGGGAGAGCCGTTTTCGCACCTCTTGCAATAAAACTTCCCAGATTTCCATATGTCAAAACATAATCAATTCCCTCTAGTTTTTCGCCTATTTCATAGTGAAATGTCTCTTCATTATCCCCAAGCTCTAACATATCACCGAGAACAGCGATTTTCTGTTTATAGCCTGGCAGCTTTTTTAGAACATCAATTGCAGCAAGCATCGAAGTTGGACTGGCATTGTAAGCATCATTAATAATTTTAACACCTGATTTTCCTTCCACTAATTCCATACGCATATTAGTAAGCTTTAATGATTGTAGTCCTTTATTCATTACTTCAAAAGGAATGTTAAAATACTCTGCCACAAGCATTGCCGCTAATGCATTTAAAATATTGTGATTTCCGAGAACCGGTAGTTCAAATGGATCAGAAATCTTATTAATATGAAAAACACTGCCATTGTTTTGTGTCTGGATATGAAGAGGATATAAATCATTAGAAGGATTCATCCCGAAGGTTTTCTTATCAAGAGTACTATTTTTCATACGACTTGAAAGAAGTGGCTCGTCACCAAAATAAATGAATCTGCCGTTGTCTTTTAATCCATTTAATATTTCTAACTTCGCCTCTGCGATTCCTTCTCTTGAGCCTAAATCCTGCATATGGGATTCGCCGATATTGGTAATAACAGCAATGTCGGGTTCAGCTAGTCTGCTCAAAAAGTCAATTTCTCCCCTTCCACTCATTCCCATTTCTAAGACAGCAATATCCGTATCCTCTTCTAAACCAAGAACAGTTAAAGGAAGACCAAGATGATTATTATAATTCCCTTCTGTTTTTTGCACCTTATATTTTAAAGAAAGGAGACTAGTTGTCATATCCTTTGTAGAAGTTTTCCCATTGCTTCCTGTAATTCCTACTACTTTAACACTCAACTGCTGAAGATAGCTTTTAGCAAGAGCTTGAATAGCTGTTAAAGAATCCTCAACAAAGATAAGCGGCAGATTCTTTGGTGGATTCGGAACATCCTTTTGCCAAAAAGCTGCAGCTGCTCCTCGTTTTATCGCATCTTCGACGTATTGGTGCCCATCCGTTCTTTCTCCTTTAAATGGAATAAATAATTGCCCTACTTCAATTTTTCTAGAATCAATGGTTACCCCATTAATTTGAACATCCGCAAATTGCGTGAAAGAATCCACATTGCCGGCCATTTTTGCTATTTCTGCATATGTACGTTTAATCACGAAAAAACCTCCTTTTTCCAATAGTTTATTAAAAAAATATTTATTATTTTCCGCTGAAACCTGATATTTGATGGAACAAAAGAAGAGGTATTATTCTCACCTCTCCTTTTGACCGTTGTTATACAAATATACATGTTCTAAAGTCTATTTACTATGGAGCAATCTGAATCGGTTAACAAGCATCCAATTAACAAATGCCTTCCCATTTCTTCTCTATTAAATCGTATATTTGATATTTTGTTTTTCTGTATGTCTTTCCACTGCAAGATCTACTAATTTATTGATTAAAGCATCATATTCTAAACCTGTGTGCTTCCATAATAATGGGAACATGCTGAACGGTGTAAATCCAGGCATTGTATTTACTTCATTAATATAAACTTCCCCCTCTTTTGTAAGGAAGAAATCTGCACGTACAAGGCCAGAACAATCAAGTGCTTTAAATGCTTTAATCGCATCTGTTTTAATAGCAGCATATTCAGATTCTGTAACTTCTGCTGGAATAATTAAAGCTGTATCTCCATCCTCATACTTTGCTTTATAATCGTAAAAATCTTTTTTCGGAACAATTTCTCCTGCTACAGAAACTTCTGGGTGATCATTTCCTAGTACCCCTACTTCAATTTCTCTAGCTATTAAGCCTTCTTCGACAATAATTTTGCGGTCAAATTGGAATGCTTCGATAAAGGCAGTTTCTAATTCTTCTCTAGTCGTACATTTACTAATTCCTACACTTGATCCAAGATTAGCAGGCTTGACAAAACAAGGAAAACCTAATTCCTTTTCCACACGATCATACGCTGCCGCTTTATTACTTTGCCAGTCACTGCGGATAAAAGAATTATATTTTACTTGGTTTAGTCCAGCTACTTCAAATATATTCTTCATAATTACTTTATCCATTCCCGCTGATGATGCTAAAACACCATTTCCAACATAAGGAAGATTCAGAAGTTCCAGCAATCCTTGTACGGTTCCATCTTCGCCGTTTGGTCCATGAAGTAATGGAAAAATAACATCTAAGGAAGCCTCATCATTTGCTTGGAAGAGAGTAGTAGAAAGCGCATTTGATCCGATTTGCTCCTGTGAGTTAAACGCAAGCTCTTTTACATTTTCAACAGGTCCCATTAATTGTGGTCCGCGCACCCATTCACCACTCTCCGATATGTAAATTGGATGAATATCATATTTATCTGTATCTAATGCTTTAATTACTGCCATTGCTGTTTGCATACTAACTTTATGTTCAGCAGATTTTCCGCCATATAATAATCCAAGTTTCTTTTTCATTATGAGTTACCTCCATTTAATCAATGCACTTGTTTATTCTACCACTAGAACCAGACCTTTAAAAAGAAAACATGTAAGTCAAATAACAATTTAATCAGACCCTAATAATCCTTTTCCATTTTAACTCTTATTACCATATGAAAAAAGGGCTAAATTGGAGCTTATTTATTTAAAATTTCTCCCTAAGAAAGAAAAATTATCCTTGCTCCTTTATCTTATCTCAAAGAAACAAGTACTTCATGAAAATAGCCACCTGCCAACCTTTTTATTTCTGATTCCATTTCTTTTTCATACTCGACAATAAAGCATGTAGCTGGACCAGAAGATTTTAAAAGATCAACAGAGCATGTCACTTCTTCTTCTTGAAAAAGCTTCCCCTTTAACTGTCCTAATTCATAAAGAATTCCCTTAGAGCCAACTGGCTGTAATCGACATTTTACTTCCTTTGCAAAATGAGAAAACAAAAATAAGGGAACAACTTTATCTTCCTGTAACATTACTTCTTCCCCAACAAGGGGACTTCCAATAACCGCAATTCTTCCATTTACAATGGATGTCTCCTTGAAATCAGCTTGTCTTTTTCCAAGAATCGTAAGCCCAACAGCTGATTGACAGAAGGAAAAATTGCTCTCTGTACTGCCTGTTATTCCAAGCTCACCATCTAACCCAAGCTCCTGCACTCCTTTATGTATACCTGTTACAAGGGGAATCCAAGCATCATTTCCACAAAAATTCTGCAAAATTACCGAAAACGGGATTCCTCCTGCTGCCAAACATTCCATAACTGCTACGCGAAAAGAAAAATAAGAAACTATATCATAGGGAACGGAAACTTGATCCTCTTCTTTCTGCCCAATCCCTCCACTATTATCTGCACTAATAACCATTACTTCTTCTTGATTCCAGGGAACAATTTGTACATCTCTCATTGCTTCGCCTCTCCCCACCCTTTAAGGAAAGATTCTAGCCTCGGCATTAACAGCTGAGCAATAATGCCGTTTAATACAGCACCGATCAACAATACTGGAACCATAGAAATATAAAAACCTTTTCCCATTAGGAATAAGAAAGGAAGGGGCAGTAGAACTCCATTTCCTAACACAAACCATAAATAGGAGATAATTCTAATTCCATTCTGATAGATTTTAGTAAAAATAAAAACAAGCAAACACATTTCTATCGCAATAAATAAATGAAAAATTCCGAGTGGGAGTCCTCCAATCAAAGCAGACACCAGATGACCGAAAGCAGCTACTATTCCTCCAGCAATCCCACCTAAAAATACACCCGCAATAAGACTCGGAAAACTATCGAGTGCAACACTTCCAATGAAGCTTGGAATTTTTATAAAAGCACCAATAACCGAAATTGCAATAAAAATAGCAAGGATATTAATCTTCTTTACGTTCATTTCTCTCTCCCTTTTTAGTTGTTCGAAATACCTTTGCACTACGTACATACTCGACATCTGCCACATCGCTTCTATAATTAATCACCCTTGCAAGCGCAAAAAAGTAATCAGAAAGTCTATTTAAATATTTTAATGGCAATTCCGGTATATCTTCATTCGTTTTCACCAATGTCACCACTAAGCGTTCCGCTCTTCTTGTCACTGTTCGTGCTAGATGCACAGTCGCTGCTGCTTCTGTCCCTCCCGGCAAAATAAATCGCTCCAAATCCGGCGTCTCTTCCATAAAAGCATCAATTCGTTCCTCTAAATAGGCAATAGCCTCTTCTGTTAACTTCCATTCTCTTCTTTTTGAGATACTCGCTAAATCTCCCCCACAATCAAATAATTCATGCTGAATTTTCTCTAAGTCTTCTTTAATATCAGCAAATTGTTCTCCCGCTAATTGCGCAACTGCCAATCCAACAAAAGAATTTAATTCATCTACTGTACCGTATGCTTCTACACGAATGTCATCCTTTGATACTCTTCCCCCAATTATACTAGTTTCCCCTTTATCACCTGTTTTTGTATAAATTCGCATATTCTATCCCTCTTTCTGTTTATTTGTTTAGTGTTTTTGCGATTAGTGCTTTTTACGTTAAATGTAATTTTTTTCTTGTAGTTGCTTTGTTGCTTTAGAACTTGTCTTGCTTTTTGAAAACCACTTTTCTCTTGCCCGCTTCGGATTTCAGCGTTCATCCCGCTTTTAAAAACCACTTTCACTAATCCCATAGCCTCCCTACCAGTCACCCACAAACCAAATTCACCAACTACTTTAATCGCTCATTCAACCCATACCAAATAACATCCACTCTATCTGCCTCTGCTGCAATTCGTTGAAAAATCAGTCCTGTAGCATCTCGCCAAAAGCGATCTTCCTTTTCAATCGGTACGATGCCTTTCGTAATATCGCTACCAATAATAAACACACAGCGCTTTTTCTCTTCTCTTTCCCATTGAAGTAAAGTCTCTACTTGTTTTTCTAGATAATGGATCGTTTGCTCCAACGTTTCTTCTTTCAGACGATTTTTAATCATCCACTCCAACCCTTCTAACATATAAAAGGAATCCTTCTCATCCGTTGTAATCTTTATTTCCTTTTCATCAAACAAACGGAGGACCTTTCCTACTGTAAATCCTTGCTCCTTCGTAAAGGAGACTGCCCAGCTTTTTTTCCCGTGAAAGCTACCTCCTGTAATAAAGTGCATCTTTCCTTCCTCCTAAACCTTTCTTTATTGGACCATATTAGTTCGATGCCCTCTCCTGGCGAAATGCTGTAATCCCAAAACTCCTTTTCTGTTACACCATATTTACTAAGTAAATAACGAATAACCCCACCATGTGTGACAACTGCCATTCGATCGCTTTTCTTACTCTGCTCAATTAAAAGATCCCAGCCTGTATCTACTCGCATAACAAACTCTTTAAAGGATTCTCCATTTGTTGCTGAAACTGTAAACGGAGCATTTAGCCATTTGCAATAGTCAGGGAGCTCTTTTAGTTGGTCATATGTTTTTCCTTCCCACTCTCCAAAATTTATTTCTCGAAAATTAGGAGTACTGTGTATGCTCTGTTCAGGAAACCAATAAGTTGCTGTCTCTTTCGCTCGCAATAAATCGCTTGTACTTATCCATTCATATTTAGACACTGGGCTTCCTTTTTCATAAAGGTCCGCTTTCCCGTTTTCACTTAAAGGAGCATCCAGCCAGCCAATGTATGCTTTTCGTTCATTTTCGGCAGTTAACCCATGACGAAATAATGCAATAACCATAGTGTCGCCCATAATGCCAGTTCCGTCCCTTCTACACTTGCCCCTAATAAATCACCTGTTAATCCCCCAAAAGCTCGCTTCATAAATCGACTTAATAAAATATAGCTGCAGATGCTAATAAAGAGAAACAGAAAGAACAGTGGCAGCCATTGTGTATTCAATAAGATGATAAATAGAAGAACAAGTGCAAAATAGCGACTATAAAAAAATGCTCGCTGCCCTTCAACAGACCTTTTAAAGTATGCGCCAAGCCCGTCATTCTTTGCCTCTTGAACAAATAGCAAGATCCATCCCATTACAGCTTTAGAAAATAACGGCAGGAGCATGACAAAAAGATAGGTAAAGTCTTGCATACGTGTCACGATTTCATAGATAAAAAGAAACTTCGCACTCAATAACAGAATGACGGATAAAAGACCAAAGGCGCCAACATGTGGATCCTTCATAATCTCTAATCTTTTCTTCCTATCCTGATAAGAAAAATAAGCATCACTTGCATCCATCCAGCCATCTAAATGAAGCCCTCCAGTTAACAAAATCGTACTGGCCCAGACAAAAAAAGCTACTGCAAGTGCTGTAAACGGCGTATATTCTTTTAGCAAAAAGAAGAAGCTCATATAAATAAAGCCTTGAAAAAGTCCTAGCAAAGGGAATGTCTTTATACTTTTCTGAAGAAATTCCCCTTCCATTGGAAGTTCCTTTCTCACTGGTATCGCCGTAAAGAACTGTATATTTAAGAGAAAACCAATAAACCATTTCTTCATTATCAATCACCAGCCTGAAGGATATTCCATAGTTTTTCCCAATTCAAATGTTTTTTCATTTCATGAGCAAGTGCATCAAAGCGTTTATCCTTCTGTTCTTGTATAAACAGCCTTTTCCTTTTCATCATTCCTTTTTGCACTCGAATTTGATTTAACCACGTATGGCGAAATGCATCATTATAAAATAGATGATGCATATAAGTACCTATCAATCTTCCATCTTCTCGATAATAGCCTTCTTCCCTGCTGTTATGAAGCAATAAAAACGGGCATCTATCGTCTATAGAAGCATATTCTGTTTTTCCTAAATGAATCTCATAACCCTCTATTCTTTCTGATGCTAACTTCGTAGAAGGATGATAACTGCCTTCCACTCGAATCGTCTCTTTTTTCTTTTCAAAGGTCGTGCTTGCGGGGATAAGTCCTAGTCCCTCTATTTCTTCGCCTCTGCTTCCAGTATCAGCACCCTGTGGATCCTTCAAAGTAGTACAAAGCATTTGATAGCCTCCACATAATCCGATTACTCTGCCACCTTGCTTATAATAGCTTTTAAGCTGGGATGCTAATCCTTTCCTCTTCATTTCTTTCCAATCATCTATTGTACTTTTCGTACCTGGTATAATAACCGCATCTGGATTCCCTAAATCTTCGCCTTTATTAATCAGGCGGATACTAACGTCTTCTTCTAGAAAAAATGGTTCTATATCTGTGAAATTGGACATATAACGATTGTTTACTACTGCCAAATCAATCACAGCTTTAGTAGTTGTAAATCTTTTCTCTCGGATAGATAATGAGTCCTCTCCTTCAATCATATGGTTATGAATAAAAGGAAGGACTCCAAGGACAGGAATGCCTGTCTTTTCCTTCAGCCATTGAACCCCATCTTCAAAGAGAGTTGGATCGCCGCGAAACTTATTTATTATAATTCCCTTTACCCTGCTCCTTTCCTCTTCTGAAAATAGGGCAAGGGTTCCAATGATACTCGCAAACACGCCGCCGCGATCAATATCCGCAACGAGAATGACAGGAACATCAGCCATTTCTGCTACCTTCATGTTTACAAGCTCTCTGTCTTTCAAATTTATTTCAACTGGACTTCCCGCACCTTCCATAATAGTCATCTCATAATGGCTTTGCAGGTAATCCAGGCTTTTTTGTATAACACAAATTCCTTCCTCATAAAACTGTTCACGATACCCTCTTCCAGATAGAGTCGTACTAGCTTCCCCAAGCAGGACAACCTCTGACTGTAAATCAGATCTTGGCTTTAAGAGTATCGGGTTCATCCAAACAGTTGCCACCGTCCTTGCTGCTTCTGCCTGAATTCCTTGTGCTCTGCCAATCTCTTTTCCATCTACCGTGACATAAGAATTATTAGACATATTCTGTGACTTAAATGGAGCCACCTTTATCCCCTCATTTGCCACCATTCTGCATATAGCAGTAGCAATCAGACTTTTCCCAACATCAGATGAAGTTCCTTGTATCATTACCCCCTTCATTATTTTCCTCCCTTCTTGCTTTTCGCGATTCCGAATTCTACCAAATAAGCTTCCTTTGCATGCTGCACGAGGAAATAGTGGAGTTGATTTAAAAGCCTGCAGTAGTTCTGTACAAATGGATCTGATGACATCTCATATGTCACTTCATTACTCACAAGAATAAGATATCTGCAGCTTCGGCTTAACTCTATTAGCTCCCTTTTCAGCTTTAGCTCTAGCATTTCTTGCCGTTGATCTTTATAAAAAAGTTCATTATTGACTAATACAGTTAAGCAATCGAGTAGTATAACATCCTTTTTTGAAAAAACTCCAGCCAATTCACCAATATTTACTGCTTGTTCATGGCTATTCCATTTTACCTTTTGTTTTTTTCTTCGTTGCTGATGCCTTGCAATTCTTTCTTGCATCTCTGTGTCTGAATGAACAGCTGTGGCTATATAATGTAAATCTGCTTTTTCATTCTCTGCATATTCTATTGCCAATCTCTCAGCAAAAGAAGATTTTCCGCTTCTCACGCCTCCAGTTACAAAGATGATGGATGACTTTGTTTCCATTTAGCTAACACTCCTTGCAATTGCTGATTCTCTAACTTACTTTTAATCGCAAACCGTAGCCATCTTCCATCTAAACCCGGATAATTATATGTATGTCTTGCTATGATGCCATTGTTTAATAAGAAAATCAGGAGCTCTTTTTGGTCTGTAAAACTAGTATCTCTTAACAGGTAATAATTAGCAGCAGAAGTGGAATAAGCGAATTGCTGTTTATTAAAAAAGGAAAATAACCTTTTCTTTTCCTCTTCCATATAACTTTGCGTTTTATTTAAAAACATCTCTTGTCCCATTAATAATTCACCAACCCTTAAAGCAATTCCATTAATACTCCATTGAGATTGAAACTGTTGTAATTTTGCAATCACTTCCTCTGATGCGAATGCATAACCAAGGCGAATCCCTGGAATACTGTACATCTTTGTCAAGGAACGGATAATAATAAGATTGGAGAATTTTTTTAAGAGAGGAAGCATATCCTCATATCCAATTACAAAATCATAGAAAGCTTCATCTAGGATGACATAGCAATCATTTTTTTTACAAATAACTAACAATTCTTCTACTACTTGTTTCGGATAAAATATCCCTGTTGGATTATTAGGATTACATAAAAATAGAGCATCTACATGGCGGATATCCTTTTCCAAATTAGATGGATTTAGTTCCCATCCTGTTTCCGCTGTTAAATAATGATGATAGATGTCACAATGATTAATTTTGCATACTTCTTCATATTCAGAAAAAGCTGGCTGGAGCAATAATACCTTTTTCCTCGCCAAAATTCTTCCCAACAAAGAAATAATTTCCGCAGCTCCATTACCAATTAAAAGCTGCTTTGGACAAAGCCCATACTGATCTGAAATTTTCTCTTTTAGACTGCTTGCATAAGGATCTGGATAAAGATGGACTGTCTGAAATAAGTCATCCCAGTTGTCCGATAAAATAGTCGGAGGTCCTAATGGGTTGATATTAGCACTAAAATCAATCGTATTTACCGGCATTTCTACATTTGTCTTTTCATAAATATACTGAGGATTAGCTCCATGCATTGGCCAATTCAAATCCAATTCCTCCTATACATAAAAAGAGATAAAAGCAAACAACAGCTTTATCAGCAATTTTAGTCGACTCGATAATATGTCTAGTTCCTAAAGGCTGCAGTGCTCTTCCCATACGTGCACGATCTGACTTCTTTCCTTTGTAAAAGTTAATCCCACCAAGCTGTATACCAAGGATAATCGCAGTCACTGCTTCACCCCAGCCGCTGTTTGGAGAGGGATGCTTCATTGCATCATGAAATAACAACTTCCAGGCTTCCTTTTTACGATAGAAAGGACTACGACTAACTAACAGCACGAGAATGGCTGTTATTCGACTAGGCAAATAGTTGACGATATCATCACATTTCGCAGCACAATACCCAAAATCTCCATATTTATCATTCTTATAACCAACCATACTATCACATGTATTAATCGCTCTATATACAAGACTCAAGGGAGCTCCGCCAATAAATGCCCAAAACAGTGGAGCAGTAATACCATCACTAGTATTTTCTGCAACTGTCTCTACCGTCGCACGGACAATTTCTTCTCCCTCTAATTGCTCTGTATCTCTGCCTACAATATAAGACAGCTTTTTTCTTGCCATCTCTAAATCATTAGCCTGCAATGGATCATAAACCTCTATCGCAGCATCCTTTAGACTCTTTTGGGCAATCGTTGTGGCGATAAGAAGAGCTTCCACGATTACCCCGACCCACCAATGAAGCTGATAGCTAATATAAACGAGGACGTAGCTAATCAAAAAGGTAAATATTAATACCGTGCTGAGCATCCATAACCCTTTTATTCTCCGACTCTTTCCGTTATTTAATCTTTGATCTAGAAAGGAAATCAATCTCCCCATCCCTTTTACCGGATGTGGCCAGCTTGGAGGATCACCAATAAGCTTATCTAAAACAATCGCAAGTGTAATGCTAATCAAATGGCCGATCATTTAGGTGCTATCCTCCTATTCCTTTTATCTAACGACTTTGCTAAACACTGATAGACTCCTTGTGCTACACATTTTCCAAGCGCTGTTATCGTACCTCCAAATTCGAGGTAGGCTCCTTCTTGGGTAGCAGCCACCAATATACTATCTGTTGACGTACCTGTTGCAATGGTTCCTGTTTCCAAATCTTTTATCTTCCGATCTCGCAAGACCGCTGCTTTTGCTTCTGTGGCCGTAATGACACTTTGCACGAAGGCTTGCTCTGATAATGTCCCGTTAACAAAAATCCAAATATTAATGGTTCCAGGATTTAAGAAGGAAGAATGCTCGTTAGTCTTTGCGGCATCAACAGCATTTCCTACTCCGCCTGTTACGACAATCATCACAGAAAAATCCCGCTGCTCGATAAGCTCATATGCTACATCCTCTGTGTAAACAGCTGTCATCATCCCTACAGTTTCTGATGGAATAAAGCCATTTCGATGCAAATAACCCTCCATTTCTTCCCGATAATCTTCGCATTGATATCTCTTATCCACATGTCTGTTCACAAAGCATTTATACCATCCCATCCCTGCACCTATTACACCTGATGAAAGAGTGTATAGTGGAAAGGGAACCTTTACCTCTACACGATCTGAATAAATGGTAATAGCTTCCGTATCTATTTTCCTATTATTTCTCTCTTTATTTCTTGGTACTAGAGCTATTTGCGGAGCTGGTCTACTTGGATGAAAAGTACTTTTCACATCTGTTTGATAGATTCTTTTCACCCTCTCTTCTTGCAATACATTAGAAGGGGCGGCATCTACTTCTACCATTCCATCATGTAATAAAAGCAGCCGATCACAATATAATCCTGCCAAGTTCAAATCATGGAAAATACAAACAATCGTTAAATCTCTTTCCATGCTCCATTCTCTTAAGTTATCCAATAACTCCTTCTGATAAGATAAATCCAAATGGTTTGTAGGTTCATCTAATAGGAGAATTTCTGGTTCTTGTGCGAGTGCCTGTGCCAAATAAACACGCTGCTTTTCGCCTCCAGATAATTCATGAATGGATTTCTCTTGAAATGAAAAGACTCCCGTTTGTTTCATCACGCTTGTAACTACTGCTTCATCTTGAGAACTCCAGGACTGAAACAGCCCGGATTGATGAGCATATCTCCCGAGTGATACGATTTCTCGAACGGTATAGGAAAAAGATTCATTCACATGCTGAGACAGGACTGCGACTACCTTTACTAATTCTTTCGTTTTATACTGCTCGATTGGTTTGCCTTTTATCTCAACCTGTCCCTCCTGTGGAGTTAAAATGCCGCTAATAATTTTCATTAACGTCGTTTTCCCACTACCATTCGGTCCAAGGATACCAACCATTTCTCCTTTATTCACCGTAAAAGAAATATCCTGTAAAATTTGTTTTGTTTCATATTGAAAAAAGAGATTCTGTACATTAAGCATTAGTTTAAACTCCTCTTCCTTCTTCTCAGTAATAATCCCGCAAACACCGGGGCACCTACTAAAGCTGTAATAACCCCTATCGGAAGTTCTGTTGGAGAAATAATTGTTCTAGCTAATAAGTCAGCCAGAATCATAAAGCCACTGCCTGCAAAAAGGGATACCCCCATTAAATGACGGTGATCTGACCCTACAATGATTCGAACAAAATGTGGAATAACAAGACCAACAAATCCGATTGTCCCAGATACTGCAACCGCTGCACCTGTTAACATAGAGCCAGCCAGCAAAATAATCATTTTTCTTCTTTGTACATGAATACCTAAATGCTGTGCTCTTTCTTCGCCAAACGCTAAAGCATTTAATTCCTTTCCTTGCGAAAGAAGAAGACCAGAACCAACTACAAAGAAAGGAAGAATAATTTTTATATATTCCCACCCTCTCATGGAGACACTTCCAAGTAACCAGCCAATAATTTGGCGAAGTTCATTGCCTGTTAATGCGATCATAAGCGAAATAAATGCACTTAAAAAAGAACCAATAATAATTCCTGTTAAAATAATCGTTTCCACTCGCATCGCAGGATCCATTTTTTTCGCAAAAAAGACAACAAATAAAATCGTAAAGAAGGAGAATAGTACACTCATAAATGGCAAAGTCAGTGCGCCAAGAAATGGGATACTTAATTGGAAGAACAATGTAATAACAGCTCCAACAGAAGCACCAGATGAAACCCCAAGTGTATAAGGATCTGCCAATGGATTTCTCAATAACCCTTGGAAAGCAGCTCCCGAAATGGATAGGCTCGCACCGACAAGTCCCGCCAACAGCACTCTAGGGAGTCGAATATTTTGGACTATATTGATATGCATTGGCTCGACATTAGTTAATAAGCTTTCTGGCCCAACATAGCTTGCTAATATTTTTACCACAGACAAAATAGGAACAGATATAGTTCCAACAGATATTCCCATTACAATCGCAAAAAGGAGAAAAAAAGCGGCATAAACATAAGCCGCTTTTCTTTTATTTAAAAACATCTGGGTACACCGCTTCGGCAACGGCCTCTACTCCTTCAACTAAACGAGGACCAGAACGAGTTACCATGTCAGAATCAACATCTACTATTTGCTTTTCTTTTACTGCTTTTATCTCTTCCCAACCTTTTCTCGAGCTAATTTGATCGATTGGGCTTGTTTCTGAGTAAGCACCATAAGTAGTAATGATAGCATCTGGATTTGCTGCAATCACTGCCTCTTGGTCTACTTGAATCCAGCCTTCTTCCGAAATAATATTTTTCGCATTAATGGTATCTAACATCTCTTGCATAAATGTATTTGTACCAGTCGTAAATATACTTGGTTCTCCGCTTACTTCTATATAAACAGATTTTTGGTCACTATCAGAAATCGCTGCTGCTTTATCCTTGATAGCAGCTAACTTCTCTTTCATATCAGCAACAAGCTTATCTGCTTCCGTTTCTGCTCCAGTAGCCTGTCCAATCATTTCCATCCCTTTATAGACGTCCTCAAAAGAAGTTGCATCATTCACAACAACAACATCAATTCCGGCATCGCGGATTTGCTGCAAGCCTTCTGTCGAATTATGGGCACTAGATGCATGTGCTAAAACTACATCTGGATTCAGTGAGATTATTTTCTCCACATTAAATTCCATGCCGCCTACTTTTTCTTTTTCCGCTGCTTCTTTTGGATAGTTGTCATAATCACTAACTCCAACTAACTCATCTCCTAGCCCAAGCGCAAATACAATTTCCGTATTACTAGGCATTAAAGAAACTATTTTTTCTGGCTTTTCCTCAATTACTACTTCTTGATCGATTGCATCTTTAATCGTTACAGGAAAAGCAGCCTCTTGTGCAGTTGACTGCTCCTTGTTATCATTATTATTTTCTGTCTTTCCTTCACCACATCCAGCAAGCGACCCAACTACGAGCAGTATTGCTAAAAATAAAGAATAAAACTTTTTCATCATTCTTCACCTTCCTGAAATAAATATGTGAAAAATAAAAAACATCCCTATTATCGTCCATAGAGATGTTGGGATGACTTTAAAAATAATTTCAAAGCGCGCTCCACACCTCCCTATCCTCGTAGGTTTATTTAGGTGTATAGAAAATGGCAGGTCTCCTGACTCATGATTGTCGCAACAATAGAACCTTCCCATACAGGTAAGTACAGTGGCACTTCTCCATGTGCAATCATTTACAGTGGCGGGACCGTGTTGGATTTTCACCAACTTCCCTTTTAAGAGTCTTTCTGAAAAAAGAGAAAGTCTTTCGACATTCCTCATCAATCTTTTACAAAAAGTCTCACCATCATCTATCTATTTCATTTTTCGTCCTTTTTGATTATACATCAAAGGTAGCAAAAATAAATGTCCTTTTATTTAATTTTTAAAAATGGATCCACTGGAATAGCATTGCCCCATCCGATTCCTTGCTCTGTTAAAACACAAGTGTAGCTTAGTAATTGCACCCCTGCTTTTGCAGCTTCCTCTAAGTTTTTCGCAAAGACTGGGTCAATTTCTGCTGCACCTGTCACTATTTCAACATCTCCTCTTTGCACAACAAATAAAATAGCTGTTTTAAATGTTCCTTCCTTAGCAATAGCCGTTAATTCTTGCACATGCTTAGAGCCTCTTTTCGTGATAGCATCAGGAAACATCCCTATTCCATCTTTGGCTAATGTAACGCTTTTCACTTCAAGAAGGAGCTGATTTTTTTCCCCATCCTCTAATAAAAAATCCCATCTAGAGCTTCCATATGTGTATTCCGATTTCACCCATCGATAGACAGAAAGCTCCTCAATGATTGCTTTTTTCAATATAGATTCAACAAGCTTATTAGGATATGTTGTATTGATAGACACTAGAATACCATTTGATTCGACATAAACTGCCGTCCATTTCGTTTTTCGATTAGGATTCATACTTGGGAGAACATAAATAGTTACCCCTTCTATTAAAAGCTCCATTAGTCTTCCAGGATCGGCCAAATGCACCCTTTCGAGTTGATTTGTCTCTTCATTCAAGCAATGCAATATAAACCGGTTAGGCCGCTCCACAAAAGTCATTTTCTTTAATTCCGCTGGAAAGCCTACAACTATTCTTTCACTCATATTATCCACCAATTAAGCCTTCGTTAAATGCCATTCTCTTAATTTCTTGTCAAAAATAAGCAAGGCATCCGTTTTTTGTTTGCTATTCTTCTCATATTCCTCGTACATATCATCCATATTATCAAAATCGCCTAAAATCCATATTGGAATTTCCATTTTCAATCGCGTCTGAGAGGCTTTTTCAATGGATAACACCATTCCTTCATTCATATAATGTTTTAGCTCCATGACGATTTCATTAGGAGGGGAAGGATATATCCGCTTCTTTTTGAGTCCAAGCAACCCCTTCTCTAATTTAAGGTCTGTCACTTTCTTTGCAATGACATCCCCAAATAATTGATAAAAAGAATCCATGTTCTTATAATAGATTTTATTAAACCAGCCATCATCATGGGCCAAATAAGCATATTGATTATTCAATTGCTGAAAAAATGGTTTTCTTAGCGGCTCCAGCTTATGTCCCAAATAAAGAAGCTCGGCAATTGTTTGACCTTCTAAGATATCTAAAATCTCTGTCTCATCAAAATCGACCCATACAAAATCCCCGTATCCGTAAACATCTTCCTTTGATAACTTTGCTAATTTAGTGTTTGGAACATATTCGAACTGTGTATGAATATTAAATTCTCCATCTTCAAACTGATGCTTTAACAACAAAACAGAGGAAAGAGTCTCAGCCAAAATTCTATAAAACTCTCTAAACTCTATACCGTAAGAAAGAACAAAGCGCTCTTTCTCATTTAAATGGATATAAACCACATCTCGAATATCATTACTGCCTTTTTTCATCAAGTAAACCTCCAAACATTATTAGCTTGTAAACGGATAGCTTTAGCTTACTTTCTAATTGCTGAAATTGCTTTTATTCCATTTTATTTATCTGATTACAAGAAAATTTTTCCCTTTTTCCTCTATTTAAGTCCGTATGGAACAGACCCCTTATCCTTACTTTCCATCATACATCTAGTTGTGCTTATTGTAACCATTTTAGTTTAACAAAATTTAGGCAAAATAGCTTACAAAATTTTCAATTTAGAAAAAAGGAACAACATTTTCCTACTATCAGTCATTCTTCCCTTTTATCCTATAGAGACCACAAAAAAACACCGTGCTTTAGAAAAATGGTTATGACCACTCCCTGAAGCACGGTATATTGCTAGCACTAACTTATATTTGTTTTGCTCAACAGCCTTTTAATACTTTTATCTGCTTCATTTAGTACAATAGGTTTGTCCACCGTTTTGATTATTTTATTTTCCATCACTATTTTACCGTCCACTATGGTCGTTTCAACATCAGCTCTTGTTGCGGAATAGACTATTCTCGAAATCGGGTCCACATCATAGGAAGGAAAGGTATGAAAATTATGCAGATTTAAAATAGCCAGATCTGCTCTCTTGCCAATTTCAAGACTGCCAATTTCTTTTTCCATGCCAACTGCTTTTGCTCCACCTATAGTCGCCATTCTAAAGACTGTTTTTGCATCCATGGCAGTTGGACCATGAATAGGCTTTTGAATAAGTGCGGCCAATCTCATTTCATTAAACATATCTAAATTATTATTACATGGAGCACCGTCTGCTCCTAAGCTAACCGAAGCATGATTACAAAGGAGATGGTGTGTATCTGCTATCCCTGAGGCGAGCTTTAGATTAGAACCCGGACAATGGCTCACATGCACTCCTTTATCTTTAATAATTCGTTTCTCTTCTTCATCTAGCCAAATACAATGCGCCAAAATCAGACGCTCATTTGCTAATCCAAGATGATCTAGATACACAACATTTCTCATCCCCGTCTCTTCTTGCACAATCTGAATCTCTCCCTTGTTTTCTGAAGCATGGGTGTGTACCTTGACCCTATATTTATCCGAAAGCGTCTTTACCTCTTTCAATAACTCCTCTGTACATGAGACCACAAAGCGGGGCGAAAACGCATAGTGAATTCTTCCATCATCAAAGCCATTCCACTTCTCCAACAAGTCGACACTTTGCTGAATAGACTCTGCTGTTTTTTCCTGTAATGCCAAAGGAACCTCATCCCCTTTATCCATCATCACTTTCCCAGAAACAGCTCGGATTCCACTCTCAGCTATGGCACGGAAAGCATATTCCGTATGATGGACGGTTTCCATATCCACAATCGTAGTTGTTCCACTTTCCAGCAGCTCTCCTATGCCAAGCATCGCTGAATAATAAATAGACTCTTCGTCATGTGCGGCTTCAAGTGGCCAAATTCTTTTTCTAAGCCAATCCATCAGTTCTAAATCATCCCCTTTGCCGCGAAACAATGTTTGGCATAAATGAATATGTGTTTGAATAAAACCAGGGATTACCGTTCTGTTTGTCGCATCGATAATTTTGTCTACATGATTTATTTGAAGATCTCTTCCGATAGCTTTTATGATATTCTCTTCTATATAAATATCTCCCAAAATAATATCTTCTGCTTGATTCATCGTAACTATTTGTGCATTTCTGATTAAAATATTTCCCATTCCAATCCCCCTGTGCTTGTTTATATTTCGGAATAAACACAAAAAAACTACGAAAAATATGCTAGTTAAGCATATTTTTCGTAGCAAGAAATTTACGGTTTCTAGTAGAGACCCTTAACCCAATTATTAAGGATATACGAAAAAAAGTCGCAATAGCGGCAGCTGCCTGCGGTCATTCATGTTATATCCCTATTTTAATTTAGAATCTAATCTTTTCAAGTTTATTGTCAGAATATTTAACAAGGTTTTTTTATGTGTTTTATCAAAAATTTTCTCAAGATCTCCTTTTTTGCAAAGAATTATCCATTTCATTCTTTCGTTAATTTACATATAATAAGACAGGGTATATGTCGAATAACTGCCTTAAACCTCGGAAGGGAGAGTGAGAAGTATGATACACCAAATGACAGAAAATCAAATCACACTTCACATCATTCAGACGCTAAAAGACAATAATAAATCTGAATTTGAATCCATCGTTGATGAGCTACAACCATATGATATAGCTCAAATTTATGAGAGCCTCCCCGAAAAGCATAGGGCTCGTTTTTTGCTTTTTCTGAAAGTCGACTTATTAGCCCATCTCTTAGAAGAATTAGATAAAGAAGAACAACTTGAGGTTCTAAACACATTAGGAATGGACAAGACCGGGAAAGTGCTAGATTTAATGGATAATGATGATCTAGCTTCCCTTTTAAATGAACTAGCACCAGATAGAATTAAAGAGCTTCTTTCTGAAATGAAAAAAGAAGAGTCTATAATTGTACAAAACTTAATGAACTATCCTGACGAAACTGCTGGACGTCTCATGACAAACCGTTTTGTTTGGATTCGCGATTATTACACTACTCGTGAAGCTGTTGATAAGCTAAAATCGTTTGCAGATTTCGCAGAAACATTAAGCTATCTATACGTGATTGATCAAAATAGAAAATTGGTTGGTGTTGTTTCCTATCGTGACCTTTTGATTGCTGAACCACAGGATAAAATTCGTGACATTATGTATGAACGGGTCATTAGTGTTACAGTGGACCAAGACCAAGAAGAAGTGGCACAAACCATACAAAAATACGATTTCTTAGCCATTCCAGTTGTGAATGATGATAATATTTTGATGGGAATTGTAACCGTCGATGATATGATTGACGTCGTTTTCCAAGAAGCAAATGAAGATATCGAAAAACTATCTGCCTCAGGGAAATCGATTGATTTTGATACAAAAGCATCTGTAGCAGCCTATCGTAGACTCCCCTGGTTAATCTTACTTTTATTTATTGGCGTCGTATCTGGAAGCATTATAAGCAATTATGAAGATGTTCTGACTAAAGTAGTGGCTCTATCCTTTTTCATGCCTATGATTTCAGGGATGACTGGTAATACAGGAACACAATCATTAGCAGTTGTTGTACGTGGACTTATTTCTAATACGATAAATAAAACAGTTGTAACAAAGTTGATATTTAGAGAATTATTAGTTGGCTTGATAATCGGGATTACTTGTGGCGTTATTATTATGATTATTGCCTATGTTTGGCAAAGCGATCTGATGCTTGGCTTAGTTGTTGGCCTTTCATTAATTTGTACACTTATAATCGGAACATTATCAGGTACCATTATTCCTATTATTCTTTATAAATTAAATATTGACCCTGCCGTTGCATCAGGTCCGTTAATTACGACGCTTAATGATATCTTTTCGTTATTTATTTACTTCGGAATTGCCCAAATTTTTCTAGCTCATTTAATGTGAAAGAAAGGCTGTCTAACTTGGACAGTCTTTTTTTTGCGTTTGGTAATTTATTTTACACTTTGGGCATATATTTGGTTTGGATTATAAATTGTTTTTTTTAGATCATACTGATTCTGCCTCTGACCATATACTTGTAATAATTACCTCAGCTTTAGATACAAACCAATATTTTCACTGGATTATGAAAAATAAGGAAACAAATTCACCTTCTCTTCCGTCTATATAAATATAAGAAATTTGAACTAGGGGTTTGCTAGAATGAGAACGAAAAAAGGATTTTCCGAACGTTTCGATTGGACATTATGTCTTTTGCTTATGTTATTTTGTTTAGTTAGCTGTATTGCTATATACAGCGCAAACGCTTCCTACTTACAATCACAAATTATGTGGTATGCAATTGGTTCTATTGTCATTGCTATTATTATGTATTTTGATAATGAACAGATTCAACAAATAACGTGGATTCTTTATGGGATAGGAGCATTATTACTAATTGGTCTTTTATTTGCCCCAGTAACCGATTTTACTCCTAAAAGGGGTGGAGCCCAAAGCTGGTATGTCATTCCTCACATTGGTAGTATTCAACCATCTGAATATATGAAGATTTTTTATATTTTAGCAATCGCAAAAGTTATAACGAATCATCATAAGAAAACTATTTATAAGTCGCTCTTAACTGACTTTATTTTAATGTGTAAGCTTGGAATTGTGGCTGGAATACCGATTGGTTTAGTCATTGTACAGGACTTTGGTACAACCCTCGTGCTAATGGCAATCTTAATTGGCATGATGCTAGTATCAGGAATTTCATGGAAAATTCTTATTCCGTTATATGGATCAGCTGCCGCCTTTGGTTCTATCGTTTTCTACTTAGCTATCTTTGGGCGAGAACTGTTAGAAAAATATTTGGGAGTCGATCCCTATCAATTCGATCGTATTAGCTCTTGGCTTGATCCCCATAATGCGGGGGATGCAGGATTGCAGTTAGTTAAATCCCTAATGGCAATAGGTTCTGGCCTAATTAGCGGAAAAGGATTAGGAAATGAGGAAGTATATATCCCCGAAAGACATACAGATTTTATTTTCACCATTATCGGAGAAGAATACGGTTTTATTGGTGGCAGTATTGTTATCATTCTTTATTTTTTCTTAATTTATCACCTTGTGAGAACAGCATTAAAAACAGCTGATCCTTACAGTATTTATATTACTGTTGGAGTGATTAGCATGATAACCTTCCATGTATTCGAAAACATCGGGATGACGATACAGTTGTTACCAATAACAGGCATCCCCCTTCCATTTATTAGTTATGGAGGTAGCTCATTAATGACGAATATGATGGCAATGGGACTCATTTTTAGCATTCGTTATCATTATAAGTCCTATATGTTTTCTAGCAATTCTCTATCTTTTTAAATTGAGAATCATGTTTTGCCGTTAAGAGGCTGGGACATAAGTATTTAAACCAACAACAAACACGAACTATAATGCAAAATAATTATATTATAGTTCGTGTTTGTTTTTTGGAAAATGTTTAAAAACGAAGTGAAATGGAGCGGAGGTCGCTCGACTCCTGCGGGAAATAGAGAAGCTTTAGACCCCGCAGCGCAGCGAGGAGGCTCAGCTTCCTCCCCGGCGCATCGTGCGTCTGTAGCGCAATGGAACGACTTAGTTTTTACACTTAACTATATTTTTAAAAAATAAAGTAGCTTTATTTAAGAGCTGGATTAAAGATTGTTCGTCTTTAAAGATTAGTTATTTAGTTTTGTCCCATCCTCTTTTAAATATGTCCATTTCATGAATTCTTTCTTCCTTTTGTTTCCTTTCCGGTCTAATTGGGGTATAAATTTTTATAGGACAACAAAAAATAAAAAGTAAAAATCTACCCCCTCCTTCACCTATTGAGATGACAAGCGTTTTTCATTTGTTTTAAAAATAAATTGTAATAATTATAAATAAATATTGATTTTAAATTAATATTTGTTATAATTAATATATAATCAATCGAAGGGAGTTTGTTAAAATGGGATTACAAACAAAAGTTGAATTACAAAAAGAACTAAACGTACAAATTGCTAACTGGAGCGTATTATACACAAAACTTCATCAACATCACTGGTATGTAAAAGGGCCTTTTTTCTTCACACTTCATGAAAAATTTGAGGAATTGTACGACGAGGCTGCTGAAGCAGTAGACGAAATCGCAGAACGCCTTCTTGCAATTGGTGGAAAACCTGTTTCAACATTACAAGAATTTATCGAAACTTCAACATTAAAAGAAAGTACAGAGAAACTAACTGCCAACGAAATGGTAAAATCTTTAGTAGAAGATTACAGCCAAATTAACACACAATTAAAAGCATTAGCAGAACATGCAGATGAATTAGAAGATGTAATTACAAATGATTTAGCAGTCGATCTAATTGGCAAAATTGAGAAACATTTATGGATGTTAACAGCGTATCTTTCTGAATAAACATAGTTAAACCACTTTTTCTTTCTAACGAAAAAGTGGTTTTTATTTGGAAGGAAACCCCTCTTCCCCAATACTATTTTCCCTATCAAAAAAGAAAAATTATTTTATTTCTTTTCTATAAAAAAGTATAATGATGGCAAAGTATGTATTTTTTCATCCCTAGGAGGGTAAGTATGAAAAAACAATTTGTAGTGATAGGACTAGGCAGCTTTGGTGGCAGTTTAGTAGAAGAGTTTCATAAAATGGGAGCAGAAGTATTAGCAATCGATCAGTCGTTGGAAAAAGTGGAAAAATATCGAGCATTCGCTACACTCTGCGTACAAATGACGAATATTACCGAAGCATCACTAACACAAATCGGTATTCGAAACTTTGATCATGCCTTTGTTTCATTTGGAGATGATGTAGAATCTAGCACCCTTACTACTATGCTTTTAAAAGAAATGGGCATTAGCCAAGTTTGGGTAAAAGCAGCAGATGTATATCATAAACGTGTTTTAGAGAAGATTGGTGCTGACCGTGTGATTCATCCGGAACAGGATATGGCAAAAAGAATTGCCCATCACGTTATTTCCGACAGTATGATTGATTATATTCAGCTTTCGAAAGAACACGGAATTGTCGAAATGGTGGCTTCAGCTAAAATACATAATAAATCCATTTTAGACTTAGACGTACGTGCAAAATATGGCTGTACAATTATTGGCATCCAGCGAGCAGGAGAAACAATCGTCTCTCCATCGGCAAATGAAGTAATCCTTAAAGGAGATATTCTAATCATGGTAGGTAGTAATGATTGCCTTTATGATTTTGAAGAAAAAGCCCTAAAATAAACCTATTAACAAAAAATATTGCACCCTAAATGAGAAGGCTATCATTAAGCTCTTCTCTTTTTTTATATATATTCTTGATTAGAAGCTCTATTATATACAACGTTTAATCCTTCACTCGCTGGGTATTAGTAGTATAAATTAAAAACAAGGAGTGAAGGATATGAACTATAATTGGAATTGGAATTCCTTTTGGGACAAGCTACCAGATTTTATTTTAGCTGTGGTTGTTTTAATCATAGGGTGGATTGTTGCTAAAATTATTGAAAAAGCCCTATATAAAGGACTACAGAAAACAAAATTGGATGATAAAATTTTCCCAGAAGGAAAACCACGAAAATATTCATCTGAAAAAATTATTAGTAAAATCGTGTTTTACTTATTATTGGTTTTCGTCTTTTCCCTATTCTTTAATATTTTAAATTTAACGGCTATTACTTCTCCATTAGTGAATATGCTGTCCTCTATACTTGGAGCTATTCCTAATATTCTAAAAGCCGGATTGATTCTTGTGGTAGCATGGATCATCGCAACTGGGTTAAAATTCCTTATTAAAAAAACAGGATCTACCTTAAAGGTCCATGAGAAACTGCAAAAATGGAATCTTACAGAAAAGAATAACCCGCAAAATATAATGGATAAAGTCGCAAATATTGTTTTCTACTTAGTCCTATTGTTATTCTTACCTGCAGTATTAGATGCACTAAATTTATATGGTGTTTCCGAACCATTTGCCAATATGCTTCAAAACATACTTGCCTTTTTACCAAAGCTACTAGCAGCTGCACTAATCGTCTTAGTCGGTTGGTTTGTTGCAAAGATTGTTCGTACCATTCTAACAAACTTCTTACAAACAATTGGTACAGATTCTTTAGCTAATCGATTAGGCATAAGCAAGCTTTTAGAGAATGTAAGCCTATCTTCTGTTATTGGCAACATTGTATTTATTTTCATTCTCATCCCAACTGTTATATCAGCGCTTGAGAAGTTAGATATTCAAGGAATCTCCCAGCCAGCTATTAACATGTTAAATGATATATTAACAATGATTCCGAATATCGCTATTGCCATTATCCTCATCTTAGTAGGCATTTGGATAGGAAAATGGGTAAAGCAAATGGTTGTTACCTTATTGGTAAAGCTTAGTCTAGATACTTATGTACGAAAAATGGGAATTAACCCTAATACTAGTATTTCAAATATTATTGGTTCTATCGTACAAATCCTGATTGTTTTCTTATTAGCAGTACAGGCATTAAATATAGTAGGACTAGAATTTTTAGTAACCTTATCAACTGCTGTTATTGCTTATTTACCAATGGTTCTCGCTGCAATAGTAATCATTGGCGTAGGCTTATGGTTAGGCTATCTTGTCCAGAAATTGTTAAGCAGTGTTTTACAAGGCGCTCACTTCAAGCTTTTACCGGTAATTGCAAAATATGCGATCATTACCATTTCCGTTTTTATGGCACTTGACCAATTAGGGGTAGCATCTTCTATTGTGAATTCTGCCTTTATCCTAATCCTAGGCGGACTTGCTTTAGCATTTGGATTAGCATTTGGTCTCGGAGGCAAAGACTTTGCCAAAAAAAGATTGGATAAACTAGATACAAAAATCGATCAAACATCTATCCAAAAACCAAATGATGATAATTCTCTAAATAATTAATACATTGCAAAGAAGGAGGCAGACTAGAAAAACGGTCTGTCTCCTTTTTCTATAAAGCAACATGTATTTTGTCATTTTTTTCAAAAACAGCTATTGTTATGAAACCCGTTTCATAGTTTAATCTAATTAAGAGAGTACAAATCAGCGTTATATATCGATTTCGATATAGCGTGATGATTTTGCTCTTTTTCTTATGGTAAATCAGTATCAAGCAGTTCATAGCCTTCTACTAGTGTAGAAAGCGGTACAATATCAGCATCCTTTTGATAGACTGGAATGTATTCTTTTAAAACACTTACTACAGAAGGACCAGAGATTCCTACATGGCCAATAGCAATAAACTCCTGCTCCTTATCTAGCCTTTTGGCTAACCTACTAGCTTGTTTAGCAATATGCTGATTTGTGTAAATATGATCAAAAAAGAGATCATTTTCTAAATAAGGTACATGGAGTTCCTCTGCTAACTCTTTTATAACACTTTTATTTGTTGTCTTACTGTCTAAATAGTAAAGATTATGCTTATGACACTCCTCTAGGATAATTCTCATTACCCTTTCATCTTCCGTTGCCTTTGACCCCATATGATGATTCATTCCCACTGCATAAGGAATGCTTTCTATAGCACCCTTAACTCGCTTTCTAATTTCCTCATTTGATAAATCTGTTGTAATAGCACCAGGTCCAAGCCAGCTTTTTTTTCCTTTTTTCGGTTCTAATGGCAGATGAACAATTACTTCATGTCCCTTTTTATGTGCACGAATAGCATCTTCTTTACTTGTGGAAAGAAAAGGCATAATAGCAACCGTAATGGGAACAGGTAAGTTGAGCATCTCATCTGTTCCTTTCATATTATTACCAAAATCATCAATAACGATTGCAAGTTCCTTTCTCACTTGATTCTTAGAGGAATCCACCTCTTGTGCGGAAATCCCTAACGGAAAGGAAAGAAAACACAAGAACCATATTATTTTTTTCATTTTATAACCCACCTTGTTTTCCGTTAGTATTTTCCGTATAGTCAGGTTGCATACAAAAATGTAGAGAAATTGTTTAATAAGCTGTTTTCACATAAAGGGGATACAGATTAACATCCCTTTAGAAGTAAAAAACAGTTCACTATAGTTTAGCGAACTGTTTTCTTTCCGTTATTTACTTTCGATGCATTTTAAACTCTAGGAATAAATCATTATACTCCGCTAATGAACGATGACCTAGGTTCTCATACACTTCTAATTTTGAAGTCATTTTTTCATCAGGATAGAAGCGCTCATCCCCAGTAATGTCTTCTGGCAAAAATTCCATCGCTGCCTTGTTTGGGGTTGAATAGCCAACATATTCTGTATTTTGCGCAGCGTTTTGGGCATCCAGCATAAAATTAATAAACTGATGAGCTCCATCCACATTCTTTGCCGTTTTGGGAATAACCATATTATCGAACCAAAGATTAGAGCCTTCTTCTGGAACAACATATTCTACCTCTTCATTTTCCCACATAATCTCAGCTGCCATTCCAGACCATAAGACACCGATAGATGCTTCTTCATTTTCAATGAGCATTCGAATTTCGTCTCCAACAATCGCTTTTACATTCGGCGTTAACATATCTAATTTTTCCTTTGCTTCCTTCAAATGCTCATGATCTTTATCATTTAAAGAGTAATGCAAGCTATTTAAGCTCATCCCCATAATTTCACGGGCACCATCTATAAGCATAATTTCATTTTTTAAATCTTTATCCCATAAATCATTCCAAGAAGTAATTTCTTTTCCACCAAGCATCGTTGGATTATAGACAATTCCAACTGTTCCCCAAAAGTACGGAATCGAAAATTTATTGTCTGGATCAAAGGATAGATTCATAAATCGACTATCTATGTTTTTCAAATTAGGAACTTTAGCATGGTCAATCGGAATTAATAAATCCTCTTCCTTCATTTTATCAATCATATATTCAGAGGGAATCGCAATATCATAGCTTGTTCCTCCCTGCTGAATTTTTGTCATCATCGCTTCATTGGAATCAAAGGTTTCATAGATAACCTTAATTCCTGTTTCTTCTTCAAATTTAGTAATTAAATCTGCATCGATATAATCTCCCCAGTTATATACTGTCAATGTATTACCACTTGTATACCCTCTGCTTGAATTTAATTGATTAACAATAAATAAAAGAATGAAAGACAGTGCAAAGATAGTAATTAATCCGCGAATTAGAGACTTCATTTTCTCACCCCCGCTTGCGAAGCTTTATTGACACGTTGCGTAATGAAATAATAGCCAATCACAAGAAGCAGCGTGAATAAGAATAACAAGGTTGATAATGCATTTATATTTAAAGAAATACCTCTTCTTGCTAAAGAGTAGATTTCCACAGACAGCGTCGTAAATCCATTACCAGTTACAAAGAATGTTACAGCAAAATCGTCTAAGGAGTATGTCAACGCCATAAAGAATCCAGCAAATATCCCCGGTGAGATATAAGGAATGATAACTTTTGTAAGAACATCCTTCCAGCTTGCTCCAAGATCTAATGCTGCATCAACTAAAGTTGGGCTCATTTCTTCTAGCTTTGGTAATACCATAATGACAACAATCGGAATCGAGAAGGCAATATGTGATAATAGTACGGAAAAGAAACCTAGTTTAATTCCAATGATAGTAAAGAAAATTAAGAAAGACGCACCAATAATAACGTCTGGACTTACTATTAGAACATTATTTAAGGATAAAATAGAATTTCGAAGACCCTTTTTCCTCATCATGGAAATACTAATCGCTCCAAGTACCCCTATAATGGTTGAAATTGCTGCAGATAAAAGGGCAATTATTATCGTATTTAAAACGATCACTAGTAATCTTGTATCCTGAAATAGTTCTTTATACCAATCAAATGTAAAGGAATCGAAATCATGCATGGTTCCTCCACTATTAAAGGAATAGAAGATTAAATAAAAGATTGGAGCATATAAAATGACAAAAACAATACATAAATAGAGAACAGATAATTTTGATAGCTTTTTCATTTTTATACCCCTCTCTTTCTGTTCCCTGTAAGAACCATGATAATAATCATGCTAATAATCAAAAATACAGCAATTGTTGAACCCATTCCCCAATCTTGTGTAATAAGGAAATGCTGTTCTATTGCAGTTCCTAATGTAATCACACGATTACCTGCAATTAGGCGTGTAATCATAAATAGTGATAAAGCCGGAATAAATACAGCTTGGCACCCTGATTTCACTCCATTTATTGTAAGTGGGAATATTACCTTTTTAAACGTCGTCCAAGAAGATGCTCCTAAATCCTGGGAAGCATCAACTAGGCTAGGATTTAACTTCTCTAATGCATTAAAAATAGGAAGAATCATAAAAGGTATAAATATATATACACTTACAAATAGGAAACTAAAGTCTGTAAATAATAGCTGTTGCTCGCCTATTCCCAGAAAGTCCAGCATTTGATTTGCTGCACCATGTGTTCCAAATATCCCTAAAAAAGCATAAGCTTTTAATAAAAGATTAATCCAGGAAGGTAATATAATTAATAACAGCCATAATTGCTTATGCTTTGTTTTCGTCAATAAATAAGCGGTAGGATATGCAATTAGCAAGGAAAAGAATGTGATTAAAAATGCATACCAAAAGGAACTTAATGTCATCTTTAAATAAACAGGTGTAAAGAACTTCTGATAATTTTCAAACGTAAATGCCCCTTCAATATCAAAGAATGAATAATAGACAACCAGTGCAACTGGGGCAATGACAAAGAGTGCAATCCAAAGATAATATGGGAAAGTATACCATTTTGTATTACTTTTCATTGACTACACCCTCATACGCTTCTAGTCGCTTATCAAATTCTTCCTCTGTTTCTCCTAGTCGCATAACATGAATGGCTTCTGGCTCAAAGTAAAGACCAATTTCGGTTCCAACAGTAGCTTTCTTTGTGGAATGGACAAGCCACTCATTTCCGTCTTCATCATAGCCACAAATCTCATAATGGACTCCTCTAAATAATTGAGAGTCTACTTTTACCTTTAGCTTTCCTGCCTCAACAGATGAAATTTCTAAATCCTCGGGGCGAATTACTACTTCCACTGCTTCATTTTCATTAAATCCACCATCCACACAATCAAACGTTTTGCTTCCAAAATGGACAATAAAATCTTTTTTCATCAATCCAGGAACAATATTGGATTCACCGATAAAATCTGCAACAAAGCGATTAATTGGTTCATCATAAATATCTATTGGTGTTCCACTTTGCTCGATTCGTCCTTTGTTTAAAACGAAGATTTCATCCGACATCGCCAATGCTTCTTCTTGGTCATGTGTAACAAAGATGAAGGTAATACCTAATCTTCTTTGTAATTCTCTAAGTTCATACTGCATTTCCGTGCGAAGCTTCAAATCCAATGCGGATAATGGTTCATCTAGAAGAATAATCTCTGGTTCATTTACAATGGCCCTAGCTATAGCAACACGTTGTCTCTGCCCACCAGACATTTCACTGATTTCTCTATTCTCATAGCCTTCTAAATTGACGAAACGAAGCGCTTCTTTCACCTTGTTTTCAATTACTTGCTTCTTCCATTTTTTTATGCGCAGACCAAAGGCCACATTTTCAAATACATTTAAATGGGGGAAAAGCGCATAATCCTGAAAAACTGTATTTACTTGTCTCTTATTGGCTGGAATTTTATTAATCTGCTTCCCATTAAAGTAAATATTTCCATCTGTAGGTTCCATAAATCCGGCAATTAATCGTAAAACAGTCGTTTTCCCGCAGCCAGATGGTCCAAGCAAGGTATAAAATTTACCTCTTTCAATTTCAAAGCTTACATTCTTTAGAACAGTTGTATCTTGATCATAATTTTTTGTTACATTTTCAAATCGAATAATATGCTGCTCAGACATAATATCCTCCTCTTTATCTATTATTTTGTAAGATTGCTGTTGACAGCCCTTTATCGTCTTTAAAGCTCCCTCTGTTTACAAAGCAGCTAAATCTAAAGTAAACAGTATTTTATTAGCAAAAAAATCCTTCCTTATAAGTAAGATTCGGTAACTACGAGAATCAATTCTGTTACACCATCTGCTAAATTCACTAGTTGGTGTTCTTCTGTAGCATGATAATAAATAGATTCCCCTTTTTTTGCCTTATACTCTTGCTTTCCTAATTTAAGCAATACTTCGCCTTCCACTACATAGGCAAATGTTTCCGATAGAGATGGTTCAAATTGTTTAAATTCTCCATGCTGATAAAAGAATAACCGGATTGGTTCCATTTCCTTTTCATTCGATTCTGGTACTAGCCATTGAATGCGATAGCCTTTTTCCTCATCAAAAAAATCGGTGATATCGTCCTCTGTATATATAACTTTTTGCTTTCGTTCATCATCATCAAAGAATTCTTTTGGTGTACATCCTAATACCTCTAAAATAGTAAAAAACGTTTCAATAGAAGGAGAACTTAAATCTCTCTCTAGCTGGGATATATACCCTTTACTTAAATCCGTTCGTTCCCCTAATTCTTCTTGTGTAAGTCCTTTTTTCAACCGTAAATTTTTTATTTTTTTGCCAATTTCCATCATTCAACCTACTTTTTGTTTAGAAATAGTAAACACAAAGACATAAAAGTTTGGTATTTATAAACTTAAAGTTTACTTTTACCCAATTATTATACAATACTTTGTATAACATGCAATCATTTTTTGTTGTATTTCATCATTTTTTATTTACAAAAAAATACATACTTAGCAACTTTCTAGTTAGATTAATTTCCCAAAAAACAAAAAAGAATTCCCCTTAATTAGGTTACCACTCTAAGAACGTTGTCGATGAGATTATCCATAAATTATGAATAATAACGCCTCCAATTATCCCATGGTACCCTTTTAAGAAAAATTCCCTCTTACTCGTTTTTCCTACAGCTGTTTTTAATCGATTGGTATGTATTTTCCACTATCTACTTTTTCTATTTTTTTGAAATGAATTAGCTTTTTTAAAGATGCATTGCAATACGCAGAAGCATCATAAGAATCTCTTCCAACTCTTATTCCAATCTCAGTAGGTCCAATCCCTACTTTTTCCCCTTTTTCCTTATACAAATCACACAGTGCCTTATAAATATTATCATCTTTTTCCGTAATTCGTAGTTTGGAATATTGTTTCAATCTTTATTCCTCCTATTACTCCCATTTTACTGCAGGTACTTAACAGATTTCTTTCCCTTAAATAATTACTTCCTATTTCTATGAAAATTTTTGTGTAAATTTTCAATTAATAAATTATTACTGATTAAGTCTGCTAATTTAAGCATACTAATCCTTCAGGAAAATAACATGTATTTATCTATTTTTTTTTGAAAAATAGATAAAACGTTTCAAAACTCTGTATGTTAATAGGTCAAAGGATTCATTTCAATATATTGAACACTTAGTCACCTTTCCTATTTTTTTGGAGAAAATATCCTTTTGCCCAAACATTGTATATTATTGGTTTTTTCTATTCTTTTCCCAAATTTTGAAAAATTGTAACCTGTTTATATGTTCAATATATAGAACGTATAAATAAAAAAGAAAAACCACCTGACATTATAAGTGATTTTTCCGCTTGATTTTTAGTCTTCTCGTTTCATTTTATGGTGCTTTTTAAACATGAAATGTTGCCCATATGATGGAAATAGCTTTAACTTTTTCACTTCCTCAGGATGCTTAATCATCATTTCCTTTAATAATTCTTTTGGCTCCTTATTTTTCGTATCTAGCCCTAGCTCTTTCGCTTTACTAATAATTTGTGAATCTCTTATCTCATCAGCAATTTGCTTTAAATCCTTTCCTTCTGTTTTGATCTTCAGCTTTTCTGCTTCCACCATAATCATTTTTTCGTGAACCTCTTTACCCAATTTCTGCATATTCTTTCCTTTTGTATCGATTCCTAACTCTTTAGCCTTTTTCGAAATTTTCGCCTCAAATACTTCTTTCATCAATGTTTTGCCATCTTTTCCTTCTGTGTTAATTCCAAGCGATTTTGCTTCTTCCTTTAAGTGAGCAGTATGTACTTCCATCGCTATCTTTTGTATATCTTTTCCTTCTGTTTTGATTCCTAATTTTTCTGCCTCTTTCTTTATTAATACCTCATGAATTTCTTTTTTTATTGCAATAGGATCTTTTCCTTCTGTTTTAATGCCAAGACTTTTTGCCATTTCTTTTAAAAACTGTGTATCTTCTTGAGATATTTCCTTTTTGTCTGGTGTTGCCAGGGATGGAGCTGCACTAGTCAATGAACCAAAGCCTGTTAATGCTACTACAAAAGCTAGCATTATTAGCATCATTTTTTTCATTTTATTCTTCCTTTCCATTTTAGATAATTATTTTATATCTTTTATATCCTTTCCTGTTCATTGTTTTATATGTAAGCTTTCTACTAAAATTATCACCGTTTTGTTGCTAGAACCTTTCCATCAAAAAACTCAAATTTACCTACTTATATGCTTTACGAATAGACATACTAACTACCTTCTGCTATTTTACTTATATACAATATTTGTGGAGATGAGTTATTACATGAGTAAATTTACAAAAGATTACATCATAAAAATGGAGGATATCGTAAGAGAAGGCGACCCCATCCTTCGGGAAAAAACAAAAGAAGTTACGATTCCTCCTACGAAAGAGGATCGAGAAGAGCTTGAATGCATGTTGCAATACTTGAAAAATAGTCAGGATCCTGTCCTATCAGAAAAATATCAATTACGGGCTGGTGTTGGCCTCTCAGCTAATCAAATTGGATTAAATAAACGAATGTTTGCCGCATATATAAAACAAGAACATGGCGAACCGTTGGAATTTATGCTCATTAATCCAAAAATAATTAGTCATTCTACTGCCATGACCTTTATACCGGAAAGCGAAGGCTGCCTTTCCATTGATCGACCAATCGTAGGCTATGTTCCGCGCTACCGAAGAATAACCGTTCGAGCTTATACTATTAATGGGGAAGAAGTAAAAATTAAATTGAAGGATTATGAAGCAATCGTTTTTCAGCATGAAATAGATCATTTAAATGGGATATTATTTTTTGATCATATCAATGGTAAGAACCCATTTGAGCTGCCTGCGAATGTTGATATTAGTCCACTTTATTAAAAAAAGCTCATAAAAAAGCCAAACAACTATACGAAAATTTTCGTGTAATTGTTTGGCTCTAATTTTTGGCTAGGACACTTATGTCACAACCTCTTTATTTACTCAGCATCAGCTTCTAATTTATTTTCAATCTTATATTTTGCAGTTGCCTCCGATAACCAAGTGCTAGCTTGCTCTTGTACTTTTTGATCTAATAATGTTTCTTTAATTTGATCTTTTGACTCTTCTAATGTTGCTTCTTTTGCTTCTTGTTTGCCAGTAACTTTAATAATATGATATCCATAATCTGTTTTCACTGGATCACTAATTTCATCTACATCCATAGCGAAAGCAGCTTTATCAAATTCTTCAACCATTTGTCCTGAAGAGAAATAACCTAATTCTCCACCACTCTCTTTTGTTTGTGTATCGGTTGAATATTCTTTCGCTAATTCAGCAAAGTCTCCACCTTCATCTAGCTTCTTCTTCACTTCTTTAGCTGTTTCTTCATCTTCTACTAAAATATGGCTTGCTTCTACTTGCTCTGGTGTGTCTAAACTTTCTTTATTGTCTTCAAAGTATGTTTTAATCTCATCATCTGTGATTTCGATAGAAGGCTCAAGAATTTTTGTTACTTTTAAATTTTGCTCAATTTGCTCTTTAAACACATCTTCTGTTAATCCATTTTGAGCTAATAATGTATTAAAGGTATCTTGTCCACCGTATTGTTCAACCATCTTATCCAATTCTGCTTGGATTTCTTTATCAGTTACTTTCACTTTTTCCTTATCAGCTTCCAGATCTACAACTTTATTAGAAATCATCATACTTAATACACTTGCGCCATATTGCTTATTTAGCTCTTCATTTAATTGTTCTTGCGTAATTTTTTCCTTATCTACTGTTGCAACCGTTTCACTTCGCTGTGTTAAATAAACCGCTCCTATTATTAACGCTACTAGTACTACCGCTAAAATAGGAATAAGAACCTTTTTATTTTTCATATTAAGCTAAAATCCTCTCTGCACAAAATTTTGGATATAACGAGCATATCCCCATTATAACTCTTACATTATATTATCATATAATTATGACGAAATTATTAACAGATTTAAAAAAATTCCATCCTACCTTTAAAATAAGATGGAATTTTTTCGACAATTTTTTTATGTTTCACATGAAACGTGTCGATTAACTTGTTGTATTATTACTTGTTAATGTTAATTCCACTTTTTGCGATTTACCATCTCTATAGAATTCTAACTCGACTTTGTCTCCTACTTTCACTTCTGTGTAAAGATATTTACGCAAATCGGTTGAATTCGTGATTTTTTTCCCATCAATAGAGACAATCACATCTTGTACTTTTAAGCCCGCCTCTGCAGCAGCAGAATTCGAATCAATATTTGTAATCATTACTCCTTCTGAAACCTCGTTTGGTAGGTCTTGTAAATACATTCTAGGAACTTCCTCTAAGCTCGCTAATCCTACCCCAAGATATGGTCGCTCTACTTTTCCTTTTTCAATAATATCATTTACTATTGGTATAAGATCATTACTTGGGATTGCGAATCCTAATCCTTCTACACCAGAATCAGCAATTTTTAAACTGTTAATCCCTATTACCTCTCCTGAAGAATTAATAAGAGCTCCTCCGCTATTACCAGGATTTATCGCTGCATCTGTTTGGATTACATTGAATTCCCAATCGCCTGCAGATGTATTAACCGTTATGCTTCGTTCTACCGCACTAACAATTCCTTGTGTTACCGTTCTAGATAGCTCTAAGCCAAGGGGATTACCAATTGCCCATACTTGATCTCCAGGTCTTAGTGTAGAAGAATCTCCAAAATTAATGACATCTGTTGCATATTTGGCATCAATTCTTACGACAGCTAAATCGGTTAAAGCATCTGCGCCAATCAATTTTGCATCCGTTTTCTCTCCACTATATAGAGAGATTTCTAATGAATTTGCCCCTTCAATAACATGGTTATTTGTTACAATATATGCATACTGATCATCCTTTTTGAAAATTATGCCAGAACCTGACCCAGACTCCACATCACTGGATTCTTCTGAAAATGGATTTGACTGTTGCTGTTGAAGGTTTTCAATTCCAACGATTGCTTTAGAAGAAGCTTCTACCATATCAGCAATAGCTACTGTCCCATCACTAGTTGTTGTATTGGCTGTTGTATTGGCTGTAATGGCTCCTGTTTGCTTGCTTTCCACTTTAGTAGAAAGCTCAGACACTTGCTTTTCCAGCTTATCATAAGAATCATTGTACAAATCAGTATATGGAATTGTAAAAAAAGTTAAGGCGGAACCTACTATACCTGCTGCCAACAAAGAGAAGAAACCTTTTGCTTTTGAATTACCTTTTTTACTATTGAATTGGGCTCTTTCTGTTCTACCTTCTTCAGTTGAACTTGCGATTGCTTGTTCCGTAGCTTTCACTTCCTCCATCTCTTCTTTATCAAGACGGATATGTTCATCTATATCAGAAGATAAAATAGGCTGTTCTGATTCTTGTCGCATATCTGTTTCCTCTTTAAGTTTTGGCTCCTCCTCATTTGCTTGTTCTTGCTTCTTTTCAGAAGAATCATCTGTATTTAAGTTCAGTTGATTATCTTCTGGCAGTTCTTTCTCCCATTCATTTCTTTTTTCATAATCACTCATCTTTTGTTCTCCTCCTATTTCTAATTTCGAACAATTATTTCCATTAATTTATTTTCTTTTCATTTCAATTAACGTCTTTATACATACATAGTAACCAATATATATGAATAAATTATGAACAAAATTTGAAAAGACATAGAAGAATTTCGGAACAATTCCATTCCTCCTAAATATCCTTTGAGTACTAATCTCTAGCTTTTCTGCTAAGTGGATATTAGAACTTAAGTGACTCGCAACAATGAGCCCCATTCAGCCTATGCTATACAAATGAATTTAGCACCGTCACTTTTCCTGTGGAAGTGGAAAGAAAATGGTAAAGGTTGTTCCTTTCCCTTTTTCACTCGTTACTTGAATATCCCCTTCATGGAACTGCACTAATTGTTTAACAATCGATAAACCAAGTCCAAATTCTCCATATGGATTATTCGTCCTTGAGAGATCTGCTTTATAAAATCTCTTCCAAATATTTTCTATTTCATGCGCATCTATTCCAATGCCAGTATCCTTAACCTCAATGATTGTTCTGTCGGATTCCATTCGGCCACTCAGCCAAATGCTTCCATTTTCAGTAAACTGAATGCTATTCTTCGTAATGTTCATTAAGATTTGGATTAAACGATCATAATCTGCATAAATTACCGCATCGTGATCGACTTCTACATAGATTTTTACATCCTTTTCCTCTGCTAGAAAGGATAGCTGCTCATAAATAATCTCCAAAACTTCTTCAAGGGAAATGAATTCCTTCATTAAAACAATCTGATTGGAGCGAATTTTATCATAATCAAGATTTTCATTTACTAGCCGGATAAGTCTTTTTGCTTCTTGGCTAATTAGTTTGAGTCCTTTATCCCGCTCATTTTCTGGTATCATATTATTATTTAAGCCCTCAATCACGCCGCTTATCGTTGTTAAAGGAGTCTTTAATTCGTGTGAAACATCAGACATAAATTGTCGGCGCCGATTTTCTAACGCATCTATTGCTTCTTTTGATTCTCTTAGTCTATCTACCATCTGATTAAAATCTTGACCTAGTTCCCCTATCTCATCAAAAGTAGAGGATGATACTTTTACACTATAATCCCCTTCTGCAACATGACTTGTAGCTTCCTGGAGCTTTTTTATCCGCTTAACATGCACCCTTGAAAAAATGAAACTCATTAATAAAGCAATTGCAAAAACTAAGAAGAGAATATAAATCAAATAGCGATTAATTTCTTGAATCATTTCTTTCGATTCTACAAGAGGAGATGTTAAAATAATTCCACCCACAACAACATCATTAACAGAGTATGGAATCGCAACAAGTGCTACCTCTTGATCTCCTCTTCTTGTACTAGGCTTAATAACCGTGCTACTTCCGTCTTTTATTTCATCCCACTCTGCCGTAGTAATATTGATATCCAAATCTTTTCCGAAAGACCAAATCCGGTTTCGTTGTGTATTAAATATGCCTATCGTTATTCCTGTCCCCTTCAGCTCTTCGGAATAACGTAATAAAGTTGAATACGTGGAAGCAGACCATAGATCCGCTCCTTGAACATCTTGAACAATATTATATCCATAGCCCTGTAATTCATCTGCTTTCATCGAAAATACTAATTTCTCTATATAATGGGAAAAAACCAAGCTTAATACTAATAGTGCCACCAGAATGACACTTAAATGACTTATTAGCTGCTGATAGATGTATTTAATTCTCATGTACTACCACCGTTTCATCGAATTTATATCCTACACCCCATACTGTATGTAAAAAGGGCTGACTATCTCTTCCTATTTTTCTTCTGAGTCTTTTAATATGGACATCAACCGTACGATCATCTCCATAAAACTGAAATCCCCATACTTGCTGTAATATCTGTTCTCTGGAAAACACTTGTTTAGGGTGCTGAACAAAGAATGAAAGTAAATCAAATTCTTTTGGTGTTAATCCCAATATTGGTCGATCATCAATCAATACTTCTCTCGTTTCTTTATTTACTTTAATAATTGCATTTCCGCTTCCATCTTCTTCATTAGACTTTCTTCTCCAAATTGCCTTTATTCTTGCAATTAAGGCTAGTGGACTAAAGGGCTTTGTAACATAATCATCTGCTCCCATTTCTAGCCCAAGTACTTGATCTGATTCCCCATCCTTTGCTGTTAACATAATAATAGGTGTCTCTTTATCTGTTTCTCTTATTTTGCGACAAACTGTTATACCATCTAAATCTGGAAGCATCCAGTCTAAAATAATCATATCATATTTATTTTGCTTCAAATGTTTATATCCTTCCAAGCCGTTAGAAAGAAAGGTTACCTGAAAGCCCTCCTTCATAAAAAACATTTCCAGCATGGAACAAACACTTTTATTATCTTCTATTACTAAAATATCCATAAGTACTCTCCTATTTTATCTGCTTTTTACTAATTAAAGCCGCTTTTACTAATAGAAGCAATAGCTTACCTTCCTATTTAATGGATTGTTAAAGGTTAGGAAATAGTTCGTTCATATTTTAAAAAAGACATTTGTACATAGACACAAAAAAGACCATCTAAAAGATTCCTCCTTTAAATGGTCTACTAAATTAACTTATTTAGTTAACTTCTGCCTTACTTTCTTCCAATACTTTTTCTGCGAGAAGTAGCCCTCCTGTGATGCCGGCATTATCTCCTAATCCTGGTCTAACAATATATTCATTCATCTTGTCTTGGACTTCTGGATAGGAAACATACCCATTTAAAAGTTCGCTCAAATGGCGATATACATGTGTTAACACATGCTCCTGATTCATAACACCTCCGCCAAGGATGATTTTTTTAGGGGATAGAATAAGGATATATTGCATGAGTGCCTGTGCAATATAATAGCCCTCCATTTCCCATACACTTTCCTTGTCACTTAAATGAATAGCCTTCTCGCCCCATCTTTCTTCAATTGCTGGTCCTGCAGCTAACCCTTCTAAACAATCTGCATGGTATGGGCATCTCCCTTTGTACATATCTTCTGGATGTCTTCTGACTAAAATATGTCCCATTTCTGGATGTGTCAAACCTTGCAATAATTCGCCATTAACATACGCACCAGCACCAATGCCTGTACCAATGGTAATATATAAACAATTATCTACTCCTTTAGCAGCACCTAACTTTGCCTCTCCTAGCGCAGCAACATTTACATCTGTATTAAAACCAGTTGGAACAGAAAATTCATCCTCTATTGCTTTTAATAATGAATAGTCCTTCCAAGCTAGTTTAGGCGTAGTTGTGATATTTCCATAAGTAGGACTATTTTTATCCACATCAATTGGACCAAATGACCCGATTCCAATTGCTTCAATAGGAAACCTTTTAAAAAAGGCAATTACCTCTGGCATTGTTTCTTCAGGGGTCGTCGTTGGAATGGAAATTCGTTCTTTAATTTCCCCTTTTGCATCTCCTACTGCACAGACAAATTTTGTTCCGCCTGCTTCAATCGCACCATATAATGTCATGAATCTTCTCTCCTTATGAATGACTAGATTTATTTGCTTATTTACTGTTTATCTGCTGGAAAAACAACTCCTGTTTGCTTTCTTACCTCGTCCATAATTTCCATGACCGTTAAAGAAACATCATAAGTGTTCACAGAAGATTCTATTTTCCCCGCTTTAATCAATTCAATAAATTCCTTCGCCTCATAATACATCGAAGCTGGCTTTTGTGAAACCGTCAGATCCTCTTTTTCCCCTTTACGCGGGATAAATTCTACCTTTGTAGGTGTGCTGAATTGTTGAATTAATATGTTTCCTTCTTCCCCTTGAATTTCGGATGGAATATAGGAATTGGTGATTTTTGAATACATCAATAGTACATCCATATCAGAATAGCTTAAAATGATGCTTCCTTCTCCATCTACCCCTGAATCTAGTAAGAAACTATTTGCTTTAATTTCCTCTGGCCTTCCAAACAGAGCTACCATTGGATAAAGACAATAAACACCAATGTCCATTAGTGATCCATTTGATAATTCTGGCTTAAATGCATTTAATACCGTTCCTTCTTTATAAGCATCATATCGTGAAGAATACTGACAATAGCTTACAAATGCACGACGGATTTTTCCGACTTTATGTAAATTCTTTTGAATAACTTGAAAGTTAGGAAGGAAAGTTGTTTTTAATGCTTCCATTAATAAGACATTATTTTCCTTGGCAACCTCCATCATCTGTCTCACTTCACGTGCATTAGAAGCCATCGCTTTCTCTGTTAAAACATGCTTTTTATTTTTCAAAAAAACGATAGCCTGTTCTGCATGATAGGCATTAGGACTAGCAATATATACAGCATCGATTGTATCGCTTTTTGCCATTTCTTCTAAATCTGTGTATGTATAATCTGCCCGATACTTATCAGCAAACGTTTTTGCTTTATCTTCCGTTCTAGAATATACCGCTGTTAATTGAAAGTCTGCTATTTCACTAGCCGCCTCAATAAAAGATTCTGTAATCCAATTCGTGCCGATGATTCCAAATCTAATCGTCATAAAATGTAGATCCTCCTATTCGATGAAATCTTCCCATCTTTCTTTTATTTTGGATGGAAGTCGCTAAAAAAGCAACTATCAGCTAGCATTTTTATCTTTTGAAAATGGTTCTATATCCTTGCAAAATTGTTTTATCCTTACACAAAAAAGAATCCAGCAAGTAGCATACTTACTGGATTCTCCTTCTTTATTCTGAAATCGCTTCTGAAATTTCTTTTACCATTTCACTTGTTGATAGCAGTCCTCCGCCTGATAGGTACCAGTAATTTGGATCTAGATAGATAATATGATCATTTTTAGCTGCATCAATGCCATTTACTAACTTATTATCAAGCGTCTTCTCACCTGAAGATTCTCCACCAACAACTGCTCCTCTATCAATGACAAATAAGTAAGCTGGATTTTTTTCTGCTAGATATTCAAATGTAACCTTTTGTCCATGTGTAGATGCCTCAATATTTTCATCTGCTGGAGCTAAGCCTAATACATCATGAATAATCCCGAACCGAGAGTTTTTCCCATAAGCACTTAAGCTTCCGTCATTTACTAATACGATTAATGATTTACCATCTATCGTTTTTGCTTTTTCATTAATGGCAGCAATATCCTCCTCAATTTTTGCTAGTTCATCTGCCACTTCTTGTTTCTTATCAAAAATATCGCCAATAAGATTCATATTATGCTTAAATGAATTCATATAGTCTGTTGTATCAACACCGACATATACAGTTGGAGCAATTTTTTTCAATTCTTCATAAGCAGCTGACTGTCTTCCAGAGATAAAAATAACATCTGGTGATAATTCACTAATTGCTTCAAAATCTGGTTCCTTTAAACTTCCTACATTTGCATACTTTGAATCTTCATATTTAGAAAGATATGGGGGAATGTTTGCTTGTGGAACACCCGCTACTTCTATTCCTAATTTTTCTAATGTATCTAAAACTCCAAAATCAAAAGCTACAACTTTCTTAGGATTGACCGGAACTGTGTCTTCCCCTAATTCATGGGTTACTTTAATTTCTGCCGGCTCTTCGCTATTCTTACTTGAATCTGCTTCTGCATTTGATTTTTCTGTATTGCCACATGCAGCTAATACTGCAAGAACGAATGTTAATAATAATAGGGAAAGCTTTTTCTTCATTCGATAAACACCTCTATAAATTTAATATATAAATTAAATTGAATACATTGCATTTAAAGACAGAATAACCTATGATAAGGTATTATTAGCATCTTTCCTTCCTCATTTTCCTAGAATGATTAGGGATTTTGCTAATTCTAATGGTAGTGTTATTATGGTTTCTTCTGGCGAAGGGACTTAGTTAAGTCAGCCATAATTACACTGCCCCCTTTCTATTTTTCTTCCACCATTAGCTTCTTTTCTACAATGAACCAATCATTTATCAATAGTCAAAATCTTTTTCTATGCAAAATAAACGCATATTCGTTGATTATTAATTTCTTCAATTTGCATATCCATTTCATAAATGTTTTTTAATACTTTTCGATTGATTATCTTTTTAGCTGGTCCATCATTGACGATTTTGCCATTCTTTAATGCAACGATATTATCTGAATAAACAGATGCAAAATTAATATCATGGATAACAATTACTACCGTTTTTCCCAGCTCTTCTACTAATCTTCTTAGCACTTTCATAATTTGCACAGAGTGCTTCATATCTAAATTATTTAGCGGTTCATCCAAAAGGATATATTCTGTATCTTGGGCAACTACCATTGCGATATAAGCTCTTTGCTTTTGTCCACCGCTTAGCTGATCTAAGTATTTATGCTGCATATCCTCTAATTCCATATACTTAATGGCTTCATCTACCATTTTTTCATCTAAATCTGTCAGTTTTCCTTGTGAATAAGGAAATCTCCCAAAGCTTACAAGCTCTCTTATTGTTAAGCGAAGATTGATATTGTTTGCTTGTTTTAATATAGAAATTTTCTTTGCAAGGTCATTGCTTTTTGCTTTATCAATATGCTGGCCATCTATTATGACATCTCCACTGTCTGCTTTAATTAAGCGACTAATAATAGAAAGCAATGTACTTTTCCCAGCGCCATTCGGTCCAATAAAAGAAGTGATTTTTCCTTTTTCTACAGAAAGAGATACATTATCAAGCACTTTTTTCCCACTATATTGTTTCGTAATGTTCTTTACCTCTACCATGCTCTTCTCTCCTTTAGTAATAAATAGATAAAATACACTCCACCTACAAAGTTAATGATCACACTGATAGTTGTTGAAAATGTAAATACTCGTTCTACAATCAGTAACCCACCAACTAAAGAAATAATGCTCAATAGAATAGATCCAGTAATCAAGGTACTGTGCTTATATGTTTTCAAAAACTCACGAGCTAAGTTGACAACCAGTAACCCGAGAAAGGTAATTGGACCAACTAATGCCGTCGCAACAGATACAAGGATAGATACTACAATTAACATATTGCGCACTACCTTCTCATAGTCAATCCCTAAGTTAATAGCCTGGTCTCTTCCTAAAGACATGACGTCAAAGAAGCGACTATATCTTGTAACATAGATAGACACTACTGCGACGATAATAAGACTGATCGTTAAAATATTGGTATTTATATTATTAAAACTTGCAAACATTTTATCTTGAATAATCAGAAACTCATTTGGATCAATTAATACTTGCATAAAGGATGAAACACTAGAGAAAAAGCTCCCCATTACAATTCCAATTAACAGTAATAATAAAATGTTTTGGTCTTCTCTATTAAAGAAAAGCTTATAAAGGATACTTGAAAAAAGAACCATTAATACAACAGACACTAAGAAGTTTATGTTGCTATTCATCATCGTCATCGTGCTTGAGCCAAAAAGGAAAACAACAGCGGTTTGAATAAATAGATAAAGGGAATCTAATCCTAAAATACTTGGCGTTAATATTCGGTTATTTGTAATGGTTTGGAATATCATTGAAGTAAAGGCAATGCAGCCACCAGTTAAAAGAATGGCAACAATTTTTATAGCTCGGCGGGGAATGACGTATTCCCAATTATTGCTACTGACTTTGATTAACATAAATATAGCAATTAGTAGAATCGCTAGAACGGCCAGTACAATAAGTTTTATCTTAGGCTGCTTCATAAGTCTTTCTCCTTAAAAGTAAATACAGGAAGATACCACTTCCGATGACTCCAACCATCACACCAATCGAAATTTCATATGGATAAATAATCACTCTTCCCAGAATATCACAGAATAATACAAATACTGCGCCAAGTAATGCTGTATGCGTTAAGCTGTTTTTTAAATTATCTCCTCGGTATAAAGAAACAATATTTGGAATAATTAGGCCAAGAAATGGAATCATTCCTACTGTCAGTAATACAACAGAAGATACTAGTGCAACGATGATTAATCCTATATTCACCACTCTTTTGTGATTTAGTCCAAGATTAATGGAAAAGTCTTCACCCATTCCAGCAATCGTAAATTTATTTGCATATAGATAGGCAATAATTACTACCGGAATACTTATGTAAAGAAGCTCGTATCTCCCGGCCATGATTAAGGAAAAATCTCCTTGCAACCATGAAGACATATTTTGTATTAAATCATATTTCATCGCAAAAAAAGTGGTAATGGAACTTACAATATTTCCAAGCATTAGACCAATTAATGGAATAAAGATAGCATCTTTGAATTTAATCATATTCAGTATTCGCATAAACAAAAATGTGCCACAAAGTGCAAATACGAATGCTATTATCATTTTTACAATCGGGCTCTCTCCTGTAAAAAGCATTAGAGCGACCAATATCCCCAACCTTGCCCAATCCATCGTACCAGCTGTCGTAGGAGAAACAAATTTATTTCTCGATATTTGCTGCATAATGAGGCCACAAATGCTTAGGCTAACGCCGGCAATGATAATGCTGATTAGGCGTGGAAATCTGCTAATCAAAAGAATTTCTTTTTGATCTGCTGTTAAATGAAAAATATTTTTTGGGTGAATATCAATGACTCCAACAAATAGGGAGATGATAGATAAGACTATTAACAATATAAATAAATACTTTATTTTCATCATGCTATTGAGTAATACTACTCTCTTTCCTCACTCCCCTACTTAGTCGTAAATGATTTTCATTATCATTTAGATTCTTTCTTTATTTTATCATCTTTTTCCAGCTCGTCAATGCTTTTTCAAAGACCTGATAGATTTATCACAAAATTTAAAAAAGAATGATGCTGATTACCTAGTTACTTTGTCATGGTTTAGCATCACCATAAAAATACTTAATTAAGCATGCTGTCGTTCCGTTCCGCTCGAATGCAAAAAAAGAGACCTCCAATGGAGACCTCTTTCACATAACGCTTTATTAGTAATGCACATGTCCTGATGTCATTACCCAAATAGTTCCTCCTGCTACTACGATTGCGCAGAAGAAAGCATAAACGATATTTATAGTTTGTACTTGTCCTTCTCCTTCTGTAAGATGCATAAACATAAACAGTTGAAGAATGGCTTGAATGACAGCCAATGCACCGATAATCCACATAACAGTTATCATTGGAAGATCTGTATATAACTTAGCTCCTACAGCTGCGAAGGTAAGTAATAAAGAAACAATAAAACCTGCAATATGACCAATTGGAAATTTTTCATTTTCATGATTTTTTGCCATCTTTAATTACCCTCCCATTCTAGCAAGATAAACGAATGTGAAGATGAAAATCCACACAACGTCTAAGAAGTGCCAGTATAAACTTATAATAAATGTCTTACGAGCTGTTGTTGGTGTTAAACCATGCTTCATTAATTGAATAATAATTAATATTGCCCAGCCAATACCTATGGATACGTGCAATCCATGCGTTCCAAGCAATACAAAGAACGAAGAAAGGAATGCACTTGTCTGCATTGTTGCACCTTCATGTACATAATGAATAAACTCATTTACTTCCACAAAAACGAACCCTGCACCTAATGCCAAAGTGATAATTAACCAAGTTAATAATCCTTTTAAATTTTGGCGACGCATATACCATATGGCAATCCCACAAGTGAAACTACTTGTTAATAGTAAAAGTGTTTCAATCATGACATCTTTTAATTTAAATAATTCAGCTGGAGTAGGCCCGCCTGCAAAGTTATCCTTTAAAGATCCATAGGCTGCAAACAAGGTAGCGAATAATACAACCTCCGCACCAAGGAAGATCCAGAAGCCTAGAATATTTAAACGGCTTTGCTCTGTCTGATATTCTAGTGGTAAAGACTTATCGACTTTTGCCATTATTTCTCACCTCTCCATGCACGTTCCGTTTTCTTAATAACATCCAGTTTAATATGGTAACCTTCGTCATAATCAAAAGAACGAATTATTAAGCCAACAAAAATACCTAAACTACAGATTGCAGCTGGAATAAACAATTCAAATACTAGTAAGAAACCAACTACACCAAATATTGCACACATATAGAATGGCAACCAAGAGTTGCTCGGCATGTGTATTTCTTCTAACTCTTCTTCTTTTAAAACTAAGCCTTCTTTATTTTTCTTCATATACCAGAATGCATCTAATGCTTTTACTTCTGGAGTGATAGCGAAGTTATATGGCTGAACTGGAGAAGCTGTATGCCATTCTAATGTTCTTGCATCCCATGGATCTGTTGAAATCTTTCTATCTGCATAACGAGTGCTATAGTAAATGTTATAAACAAGTACTGCAAATCCCGCAGCAAGAATAAGAGATCCGATTGCGGAAAGCATGAACAATGGTGCAAATCCAGATTCTGCAGAGAAAGTATAAGAACGTCTTACTGCTCCTTGTAAACCTAAGAAGAACATTGGCATAAATGTTACGTTAAAACCAATATTAAATAACCAGAAATGCCATTTTCCTAAACGCTCATTTAAAGCATAACCGAACATTTTTGGCCACCAGTAATAGAAACCAGCAAATACTGCATACACTACACCTGGTATTAATACATAGTGGAAGTGAGCTACTAAGAATAATGTATTATGATATTGATAGTCTGCTGCAGCCATTGCAAGCATAACTCCAGTTACCCCACCAATTGTAAAGGTTGGAATAAATGCAAGCGACCATAGCATAGCTGTTGTAAATTGAATTCGCCCTTTTCTCATTGTAAATAACCAGTTGAAAATCTTAACCCCAGTCGGAACTGCAATTAACATTGTCGTAATCGAGAATACAGAGTTTACAACAGGTCCAGACCCCATCGTGTAGAAATGGTGAACCCATACAACCATACTTAAGATAGCAATACCTACAATAGATATAATCATTGAATTATAACCATATAGACGTTTTCTTGAGAAAGTCGCAATTACTTCTGAGAACATACCGAAAGCAGGCAAGATTACGATATAAACCTCAGGATGTCCCCATAACCAGAATAAGTTATTCCATAACATCGCATTTCCTCCACCGGAAATCGTGAAGAAATGTGTTCCGAATAAACGGTCAAATGTCATTAATGCTAGTGCAACAGTTAAGATTGGGAATGCAAATACAATAATAACGTTTGTAATTAATGAAGTCCAAGTGAACATTGGCATTTTCATTAATGTCATCCCTTTTGCACGCATTTTTAGGATCGTAACAACAAAGTTGATACCTGTCATTAACGTACCTATACCTGCAATCTGCAAGGCAATGGCATAGAAGTTATTTCCAACCCCTGGCGTAAATTCTTTCCCAGCAAGAGGGAAATAGGATGTCCATCCTGCATCAGGTGATCCACCAATTACGAAAGAAATATTGAATAACATTGCACCACTAAATGTTAGCCAGAAGCTTAATGCATTTAATTGTGGGAATGCAACATCACGTGCACCAATTTGTAAAGGAATTACTACGTTCATTAGTCCAATCAACGCAGGCATCGCCATAAAAAGAATCATGATAACACCGTGTGTTGTAAATACTTCATTGTAATGCTGTGCATCTAAAAAATCCATTTCAGGTGCTGAGGTTTGATATTTCATCATCAAACCATCTACTCCACCACGGAAGAACATTAATACGGCTACGATAATATACATAATACCGATTTTTTTGTGATCAACCGTTGTTATCCATTCATCCCATAGATATTGCCATTTCTTAAAATAGGTGACACCAACTACAATGGCAAGCATTGTTAGCGTAATACCTATTTGAGCAGATAATATGAGGGGATCACCAGTAATAACGATATGTTCCCACTTAATGTGCATCCTCTTCACCCCCGTTTGACTCTTCGTTCTTTTCAAAAGTTTTACCTGGATATCCATGAACTCGATATAGCTCAGGATTTAAATAATAGTTTGAGTCTCCACCTTTCCCGTGATCAATCCACTCTAAATGAGTATTAGAGAAAGTCATACGGCCTAAATGTGTCGGCTTAATAATTTCTTTATATTTTTCCTCAGTTAATTCAGGGGCAGTTTCTTTTACTTCATCTACCCATTCATCATAGTCCGCTAAAGTTTTTGCTTCAACTTCAAATTTCATCTCCGCATAGCCTTTACCGTTAAAGCTTGTATTTTGCCCTTCATAACTACCTGGGTTATCAGCCACAACATAAAGATCTGTTTCAGCCCCATACATTGTGTACTTCTGGCCAGCTAATGCAGGAATCCAGAATGATTGCATTGTTCCAGCAGAAGTTAATTTAAACTCCACTGGTACACCAGCAGGGATATTTACATAGTTGACTGTTTCAATTCCTTCTTCTGGATAGCTAAAAATCCACTTCCAGTCAGCAGAAGTTACATTAATTACAATAGGATCTTGATCTTTATAATCCTCTGGAATATCCTCTAATGCATAAATTGTTTTTACAGTCGGAATCGTTAATGCAATAATAATTAGAAATGGGATTACAGTCCAAACAATCTCAAGCTTTGTACTTCCATGTTCTTCTGGTTCATAATCCGCATTGTCTTTCGTTGCGCGATATTTCCAAACTATGTAGCCAAATAGTCCAAAAACTACTAGACAAACAAAAGCCATTAATACAATAGACCAGTTAATCAAGTCTGTAATACTTCTAGCAACAGGACCTTGTGGATCAAATACAACCATCGATTCACAACCGCTTAAAATGAATAGTGGTACAATTGCTAAAAGTGAAACTAAAATTCCCTTTTTCATTTGTACAGCTCCTTCCGTTTAAGTTCAAATGTTAAACTATTCACAGAATGTTCGATATTTAGACATAGAACATTCATATTACATAGGTAAAATAATGATTATTACTACCTGTATGATGATATCATATCTCGAACCTATTATTTGTGACAAAAAACGTAAGTATAATTTTACCAATTTTCACATTTTCTATTCTTATGTTTTCCGTGTATTCAAGATTTTATCAACCTTTTTATTATATCAGATGCTATTATTAAAATCCATGTCCACACTCTTGTCACAAATACTTTTTCAACCTATAGCATTTCTATGTTCCCCTCTCTCACAAGACATTTAAACGCTTACAAATATTATAGAATATTCTGGTTGGTTTTTCCAATATTTATTCCTCTTCATTCCCTTTTATTCATTTAGTTTATTCTGTTATATTTATCACAGACTATACTTCATTAAACTAGATTATCTTTCCTATTTTATAGATTATCCATATTTAGTTATGCTTTTCAAAAAAACCCTTTAGATAGATAAAAAAAGGCAGAAATATATACCGCCACCAGTAGCAACTGCTCTAGTATCCGTATAAATTTCTGCCTTGTTCAAATACTAATTTTCTAGTATTTCTTGTAATTTCCCTTTTACCTTGTCATTTATTTTTTTCACATCTTTTTTAATTTCATCTACAACTTGGCTCCATTTTGAAGAATTCTCTTTTATGGTTGTTTCTAATTCCTCTGCTTTTTCTTTAATTACTTTTTTTGTTTCTTCTACTTTTTCATTTACATTTCCATTATCCTTATTTGCTAGTTTATCACTAACAGATAATACTTTAAAATTTTCCGGTTCTACGTATTGTACAGCCTGATCCATAATTGTCTTAAAAATTGGTACTACATCCCCCGAGCTTTTGCTTGGAAGATAATGTTGATCATCTGTTTTATCATAACCGAGCCACATGGCACCAACTAGATTTGGGGTATAACCCACAAACCATTGATCCTTTGTACCAGAAATATTACCATTATCTAATTGAGTAGATCCTGTTTTTCCCGCAATTTGGAATCCAGTCACTTTTGCACCTTGACCTGTTCCTGATTTTATAACATCCAGTAGCATCGAAGTCATATCATCTGTGACTGATTTAGATGTTACTCTTGTTGATTCAGGTTCATATTCCGCAATAACGTTACCTGTTGGTCCAATAATTTTTGTAATCAAATGATTCTCCATTCGAACACCATCATTTGGGAACGTAGAATAAGCACTGGCCATTTGTAAAGGGGAAACACCTGTAGTCATTCCACCTAAAGCAATCCCTAAATACTCATCATCCTTTTCATACGGAATTCCAAATCGATCAAGCGATTTAAGTCCCGTTTCTAATCCAATTTGGTCTAATAGCCAGACAGCTGGAACATTTAAGGATTCTTCTAAAGCCTCATACATTGGGACTTCTCCCTTAAATGTTTTTGTAAAGTTTTGTGGTTCATATTTCCCTTTCTTAAAAGGTTTATCCTCTAGCATCGAATCTATTTTATACCCTTTTTCTAAAGCTGGTGTATAAACCGCAAGTGGCTTCATTGTAGATCCTGGTTGTACTTTAATTTGAGTAGCTCGATTAAATCCTCTGAAAACTTGCTCTCCTCTTCCTCCGACTAACCCTCTTACTCCACCTGTTTCTGGGTCAAGCAGCACTGCTCCACCTTGCACTAATGTCCCATCAGCGCTTTTTGGGAAAAGAGAATCGCGAGCAAAGGTCTTTTCTAATGTTGATTGAAGATTTTGGTCCATCTCTGTATAAATTTTATAGCCTCTTTTCAAGATTTCTTCCTGGGTAAGACCATATTTATTGATTGCTTCATCGATAACCGCATCTACAAAGTAAGGATATTCTCTTTCAATAAAAGAGCCTCCCCCATTTTCTAAAACAATTTTTTCTTTTACTGCCTTTTGATATTCTTTCTCTGTTATTTCGTTTAAATCTAGCATTTTCTTTAGAACCACATTACGGCGGGAAACTGCCCCATCATAATTATTATAGGGATCTAATGCAGAGGGAGCCTGTAATATCCCTGCAAGTAAAGCAGCTTCACTTATTGATACTTCTTTAATATCTTTATTAAAGTACTTTAAAGAAGCTTGGCTAATCCCCCATGCTCCACTACCAAAATAAACATGGTTTAAATACATTTGTAGTATTTCTTCTTTTTTATAATGCTTCTCTATTTCTACTGCTAAAAATAATTCCTCTGCTTTCCGTTTATACGTCTGTTCGGAAGTTAACAAGGCATTTTTTGTTAATTGTTGCGTAATGGTACTGCCTCCACCTGTAATTCTTCCTGCAAAAATATTTTTAAAAAAGGCCCGAGTAATTCCTTTTATATCAAACCCATTATGTTCATAAAAACGTTCATCTTCAATAGAAACAACAGCTGCCGGAACATATTCAGGTACATCCTCCAATTCTATTCCTTCCGTTCTTTCTGTTCTTATTTGGGTTGCTTCGTCCCCATCTTTATCGTAAATAATCGTTGCCTGGCTTAAACCAGCCTTCAAGGTACTAACATTTGCCTGTGTCGCTAAATACGTAAAATATAATATTGCCAACAAAACAAACAGTAACCCACCCAAAAGTATAATTTGGGTAAGATGTCTCTTCTTCCAAAAGCGTCGAAACCCTTCCCAATACGGTTTTAGTCTTTCCATTCTATAACCTATCCTTTACTTTTACTAAATAGAATAAATACTATATATTTTCTTTTCTCTCTTTCCTATCAAACATTAGACGTTAATTTCCATTCTTTTGTTGCAAGTTATCTATCAAAACTATATTCTCTTTTTTTGTAAATTACAAGAAGGTATTCCCCTCTCTATTATTACCAAATTTATCAAGGAGCGAGCTCTGTTGTTTATTCTATCGCAGTTTCGGGAAAAGACCTATTATAGAAGAAAAAGGATGTGAGAGATAATGAAAAAAATGTTCAGACGATTGATTACGTGGGGACCTATCATTTATCCCTTCGCCAAAAAAATGTGGGACAAGCGGAAACAGTCCAAGGTAAACTCTAGTACTGCTACACGCTAAAAGAAAAAATCCAATGCAGCCAGGGCTATTCGCCTTAGGCTACATTGGATTTTTTTATGCATTAATATTGTTATAAGCAAGCACTACTTCTTTCACTAAAGCATGGTCTTCATTTAAACCTGATACTTTACTGAAAGCTGTTTGAACTCCATTTTCATCTATTAAGTTCTTTAACTCAATAGACTCTTGATCTTCCGGTGTATAAAAGCGAAGTGCTGATGCCATCACTTCAACTAAGTAAGAAGGAATTTCGTTAAACTCCCTATAATATGCTAAAGCAGGAGCGACTAATCGATCATTGCCACCTAATTTTCTTAATGGTGATCGACCAACTCGTTTTACGTCGTCAACGATATAAACATTTGCAAAACGGCCTAAATATACTTTTGGCAGACATAATGCTGACACAATTAAATTAATAAAATCCAATAAAATCAGCATTCCGCGTTAACTCTCTTAAAAGATTCTATTTAACCAACAATTTATACACCAAAAAAAGAAGGGTTTCCCCTTCTATAAAATCCGTTTTTTTAATCAAACTTCCACTGCACTAGTATCTTTCATCACTTCAATAAAATGGATGTGATGTTCTTCAATATTTTTTATTTTAAAGATATATCCTTCTTCTTCCAAAATATCCCCTTCAACCGCTTCAAAATTTTTAGTCAAAAACCATCCGCCAATCGTATCCACTTCCTCCTCAGATAAATGAGTTCCTAAAAGATCGTTTACTTCGCTGATTAATACTTTGCCATTAAGTATATAATGATCGTCTTTAATTCTGCGAATATCAGAAATTTCATCCTCATCAAACTCATCTCTGATGTCTCCTACAATTTCCTCTAGTATATCTTCTGCAGTAACAATACCTGAAGTACCACCATATTCATCAAGCAGAATCGCCATATGTGTACGTTCTTTCTGCATTTTAATTAATAATTCTCTTATAGGAACGGTTTCAATGACACGAATAATCGGTTTCATATAGTCCTCTAATCGAATCTCTTGTTTGTTTTGAACAGTTGCCGTTAGAAATTCTCGAATATTAATTAATCCGATTACATTATCCTTATCTCCATTTACTAATGGATAACGAGTGTAATTCTCCTCTTCCAATATATTCATTATTTCATCAAAGGTATTATCTACACTAATCGTAACCATTTCGGTTCTCGGCACCATGATTTCTTTGGCAATTCGTTCATCAAATTCAAAAATATTATTTACATATGCTAGTTCATTTTTATTGATTTCACCGCTTTTATAGCTTTCTGACATTAAAATTCTTAACTCTTCTTCTGAGTGTGCAAGTTCATGTTCTGATGCTGGTTTTAATCCAAAGATACTTGTCAAAAGTCGTGCAGACCCATTCAACAACCAAATAAAAGGATATAATATTCGATAGAACCAAATAATTGGATTTGCAAAGGTTAATGTTATAAGTTCTGCCTTTTGAATAGCAACCGTCTTTGGAGCAAGTTCTCCAACAACAACATGCAAGAAGGTTACAAGTAAAAAGGATATAACAAAGGCAATCACGTGAGATAATGCATTCCCAATGGATAACTTAATAAATAGTGGCTCAAGAATTTCCGCGAAAGTGGATTCTCCAATCCAACCTAGTCCTAAAGCTGTAACAGTTATCCCTAATTGGCAAGCTGAAAGATATTCATCTAAATGTGTCGTTACCTTTTTTGCCGCTAATGCACCTTTTTTTCCTTCAGCAACTAACTGATCGATTCTTGAACTCCTGACCTTTACTATTGCAAACTCGGTTGCAACGAAAAAAGCAGTTAAAGCAATTAATATCACAAATAAAATCAAATTAAAAATTTCCAATAAGTAGCCCGTAAAGGGGCTTACACCTCCTGATAATAAAAGCGCATCCGCATTTCTCCAATAAAAGGAGAGACGCTGTTGCTTATAATAATTCCCATTCCTTTTAGTTAAATTTTTTATGCAAACCTTAAAAAAACAGTTTAATTTAGCAAAAGCAACAATGCTTGTATTAAAGATATACTTTCATGAGATATAGTATTTCTTACTTCTTTCTTTTTATGATGGTCCTGAATATCTACTGATAGAAGCATTTGATGAATCTTTTCATTCAAATCCCTCATATTTTCTTTCAGTTCCTCTACATCCAAAGTATTCATTTTGTGATTATTTAATTTCCCCTTAATTTCCTCTAGCGTTAGCTTTCTCTTTTTAAATTCTTCAATAACTTTAATTTGTTCTATTTGTTCTTCTCTATAATAACGATAATTTGTTTGAGAACGTTCTGCTTGAAGAAGGCCAAGGTTTGTATAATAATCTATGGTTCTTTTCGTTACACCAGTAACTTTTGCCAAATCACCAATTCTTAATTTCACATCCCCATCGCTTCTCCTCCTAACCATAACGTTTTAGTTTTACTTTTTTATTATATAAGGGGAATGAGAAAAGATTCAAGCAAAAAACTTCCTATATATAATAGCTTTTCCTTACGCTGACTAAATTTTCACAAAATGTAGGCTTTTTATATTATTAAAATACAATTTAGGTTAAAATATAAGAAGATAAATAGAAAAGAAAAATATATTTAAGAAGGGGAAATGGAGTGGAAACAATTATCAATTTTCTTATGAATAAAGGGGTAAAAAGGTTTTTTATTTTTGCATTAATCATTCTGGGCATCTATGCGCTTAGAAGCATGATTAATTTAATGCTATTTACTTTTATCCTTTCTTTTTTAATGGATCGCATGGAAAAAATTATCTCCAAGCGAATTCACGTTAAACGAAACGTTATAGTTAGCCTCCTCTATCTGGTAACCATCGGAATTCTTTCCTATAGCTTTATTAAATATTTGCCAATGCTTGTAGAAGAAATAACGGCATTAGTTAGACAAGTAATGGATTTTTATTCCCGTCCACATGATAATGAGGTCTTAAATTATATTGTTTCCATCATTCAAGAAAGACAAATCAACAGCTATTTGGAACAAGGACTTGGCATTGTTGTCAAATATTTCTCAAGTATCAGTTCCATAAGCATACAATTCATACTCGCTATGATTCTAAGCTTCTTCTTCCTTTTAGAGAAGCCGCGATTAATAAAATATAAAGAAAACTTTCGTAAAAGTAAAATTGCACCTTTTTATAATGAAATTGAATTCTTTGGCAAAAAATTTGTGTTAACATTTGGAAAAGTATTAGAAGCTCAAGTTATCATAGCTTTAGTAAATTGTATCTTAACGACTATCGGATTATGGATCCTTGGTTTTCCTCAATTACTAGGCTTATCTCTGATGATATTTGTCTTTGGGCTTATCCCAGTTGCAGGGGTTATTATTTCCCTCATACCGTTGCTGACAATTGGGTACACAATTGGTGGATACACCTATATTATTATATTGATTATCTTTATTTGTGTTATCCATGCTATTGAAGCTTATATTCTTAATCCGAAGCTAATGTCATCGAAAACAAATTTACCTGTATTTTTTACTTTTATTGTGCTTATCTTCTCTGAACATTTCTTTGGAGTATGGGGCTTAATCATTGGAATACCTGTGTTTGTTTTCCTTTTAGATATCTTACAGGTACAAAGTATGGATCCCAATAGAGAAAAAGACATGATAAAGGAATAAACCCGTCTACCTTTTTATACACATAAATAGAAAAGCAGGTTGAATACACTTTGTACCGTGTATCTAACCTGCTTTTTCATTAAATAAACATTACCGAATTAATACTTCAATACTGCTCCTGTATTCGCAGATGTCACAAGCTTAGAATATCGTGCTAAATAGCCACTTTTTACTTTTGATTCAAACCCTTTCCATTCTGCTTTCCTTTGTTGCCATTCTTCCTCAGGTACTACAACATCCATTGTACGATTTTCAATGTCAATCACAATATGATCGCCATCTTTAACAAATGCCAACGGTCCTCCTTCTGCCGCCTCTGGTGAAGCATGGCCGATAGATATACCGCGAGAAGCACCTGAAAAACGCCCATCTGTTACAAGCGCAACTTTGGGACCAAGACCCATTCCAACAATTTGTGAAGTAGGTGCTAGCATTTCCGGCATACCCGGTCCTCCTTTTGGTCCTTCATAGCGAATGATAACAACATGCCCTTCCTTCACTTTGCCTTTCACTAATCCCTCTAATACATCATCCTGTGAGTCAAACACAATAGCTGGCCCTTCATGACGTTGAATTCCGTTTTGAACACCACCTGTTTTAATGATAGCACCTTGAGGAGCAAGATTACCAAACAAGACTGCTAATCCTCCTGTTGAGGTATGAGGATCATCGATTGGACGAATCACTTGATAATCCTTCACTTTACATCCAGCAATATTCTCTCCAAGTGTTTTCCCAGTAACAGTTAATGTATCCAGATGAAGAGCCCCTTCCTTTTTGGATAGTTCATAAAGAGCCGCTGAAACTCCTCCAGCTTCATGTAAATCTTCAATATGTACATCAGAAGAAGGAGCAAGCTTCGATAAATGAGGTACTCTTGATGCAACTTGATTGATTCTTTCAAGTGGATATTCTACGCCCGCTTCATGTGCTAAAGCCAATGTATGAAGAACAGTATTCGTTGATCCTCCTAATGCCATGTCCAATGCAAAGGCATTATCAATTGCCTTTTCTGTCACAATATCTCTTGGTTTAATATCCTCATCTATTAAATGCATCAGCTGTTTAGCAGATTTCTTTACAAATTCTTTTCTCTCAGGTGCGACAGCAAGAATTGTCCCATTTCCAGGCAAAGCAAGACCTAATGCTTCAGCAAGACAGTTCATTGAATTTGCTGTGAACATTCCGGAACAAGAACCACAGGTCGGACAACCAAATTGCTCTAATTCTCTTAGACCACCTTCATCAATTTTGCCTGACTGGAAAGCCCCTACTCCCTCAAACACAGATGATAAAGAAATCTTCCTCCCATCACTAGTAACACCAGCCTTCATTGGTCCACCACTTACAAAGATAGTAGGAATATTTAATCGTAGGGAGGCCATCATCATTCCTGGTGTAATTTTGTCACAGTTTGGGATACAAACCATTCCATCAAACCAATGTGCAGCAACTACCGTTTCAATGGAATCTGCAATAATTTCACGGCTTGGCAAAGAATAGCGCATTCCAATATGCCCCATCGCAATTCCATCATCCACACCAATTGTATTCATTTCAAATGGAACGCCGCCTGCTTCTCTTATTGCATCCTTTACAATCTTTCCAAATTCCTGTAAATGAACATGTCCTGGAACAATATCAATATATGAATTGACTACAGCAATAAATGGTTTATCAAAATCCTCCTCTTTTACCCCAGCAGCTCGCAGTAAGCTTCGATGTGGCGCACGATCGAATCCCTTCTTTATCATATTACTTCTCAATTGTGTCACTTCTACCCCTCCAATTATCCGATTAAAGCGAAAAATCTGTATATTTAAACTTTTACTTATTGTAACACTATAAAAGCAAAATTGGTATAATTTCTTCTTGAGATTATAAATAGAAATCGATATCGACAATCCTTTTTACCAAAAAACAAAAACATTGTTAAATTAGGTTTTTTCTAACGGACAATGTTAGAAGTTCTCACATAATAACCTTATGTATTCTAATTCTCCTGTCCTTCTTAATCCATTCTCAGCCAACTTAATATTATATAAAAATAATTTTTCTGTTAGTAATTTCATTAAATACGGCTGTAAATAAAGCTCTATAGATAAACAAAAGCAATGAAGTTCCTATTATCCCTTCATTGCTTTTTATTGATTTCATTATTCTCTATTTAATAAAGTGAATCATCACTTTAGTGTGTTTCCTTGCTCCCACTGAGAATTAGTAGAACCATTTCGGATATTAATGGACAGTTAATCTCCGTCTATCCTATCCGTTCTCCTAAGCAAATATTTCACTAATTTGTTTCACTTCTTCTTCTGTTAACGCCACTTCTAAGGTTCTCAGATTATTCTTAAGCTGACTAGTTGATTTCGCTCCTGGAATAATCACATCAACTGCAGGCTGTTCTAATAGCCATGCTAATGCAAAATGTGTTGCATCAAAGCCTTTTTCTTCAGCCATTTGCTTTAATTTGTCGACTTTTTCAACATTTTGAATAAATGCCTCTCCTTGAAATAGAGGATTATTTTGTCTGCCATCACTAATTGTGGAATCCTTTGAATACTTTCCAGTCAATAGACCAGAAGCTAAAGGAAAATATGGAACAAAGCTAATGTTATGTTCAACACAATACGGTAAGTACATTTCCTCTGCTTGTCTTTTAAATAATGAATATTCTGCTTGGAATACTTCTAAATAGCCATCCTGATTAAATGCCTTTAGTTGTTCAGCATCCAAATTAGAAGCTCCAACTGCAAGGATCTTCCCTTCATCCTTTAACTCTTGTAACGTCCCTGCAACTTCAGCCATTGGAGTGACATCATCTGGAAAATGAACATAGAATAAATCAATATAATCTGTTTGCAGTCGCTTTAGACTGTCTTCTACAGATTTCCGTAAAAACTCTCTACTATTATCAAGTTGTATTTTGCCATCCACTAATTTATGAGCAGCCTTGCTTGCAATGACGATATCTTGGCGGTTACCTCTTTCCTTTAGCACCTCTCCAATTAATTCCTCTGATCTTCCTAATCCGTATACATAAGCAGTATCAAGAAAATCAATTCCAGCATCTAATGCATTTCTTACTACATTTTTTCCTGTTTTATCATTTAAATTCGGAAATAAATTATGACCACCGACAGAGTTCGCACCATATCCCAGCTTCGTAACATGCATAGCCGTTTGACCTATTTGAACTTTACTACTCAAAAAGATTCATCTCCTTCATTAGTATATAGACAACTATCTATTCACTCCTAGTATGCGTATTTCTGTAATAAGAGTAAAGTAATTCGCTTTATATTCTATTTTTGAACAAGTATCATATACTTTTTAGAAGAACAAATAAAGAAAGGACTTCGATTATCTGTGCATGTATTAAAAAACGGAATCTTTTTTCTCCTTATTCTCCTTCTATTCCTTACACTTTGGTCGATGAGGGGAGTTTCACTGCTATTAAATTTTCCTTTTCTACTTATTCTTATCGTTCCCTTATGGATATATTTTCGAATCCAACAAAACAATCAGCGAAAAGCGGTACTACTTTCAAAAGAATTTCCAATTAATCTATTTTTCGTATATATGCTGACAGTTATCTATGTAACATTGGAGCCTTTTCACTTTACTCCACCTAGTCTAAATGACGGAAAAATGAATCTAATTCCTTATGTTCAAATTCTATATCAATACAAATATAAACCGCCTTTTTTTTGGATGCTATATACGCTCGGAAACATCCTTTTATTTATCCCATTTGGTCTTCTACTTCCTTTTTTGTATAAAAAGCGATTTAGAGCATTCGTTATACTAGGACTTGCTATTCTCTGCTCCCTTTCTATTGAGACTATTCAATTTTTCTTTACTGTAGATAGAGCTGCAGATATAGATGATTTCATTCTAAATATCTTTGGAGCAATGGTTGGCTATTTTCTCTTTTTATTTATGGGGCTATTCGCGCGACGATTATTACATAAGTGCTAAACATTAATCTTTTTAAGATGCTAGCTTTATATAGAAAGAGGCTGGACAAAACTAAATAACCAATCTTTAAAGACGAACAATATCTAATTTAGCTCTTAAATAAAGCTACTTTCTCATGATGGTTATCTATGTTTTTAAATATAGTTAAGTGTAAAAACTAAGTAGTTCCATTGCGCTACAGACGCACGATGCGCCGGGGGAGGAAGCTGAGCCTTCTCGCATGCGCTGCGGGGCCTTAAGCGTCTCTATTTCCCGCAGGAGTCAAGCGTCCTCCGCTCCATTCCACTTCGTTTTTAAACTTTTTTTCAAATTGAAAAACACGAACTTTTATGTATACTAACTATACAAAAGTTCGTGTTTATTATTAGTTGAAATACTTTTGTCCCAGCCTCATCCTATAACAATAACCTTTTTTACGGGTAGATTTTCTATTCTTCCCCGATGATTCTTACTTCTGTTTCAAGGTCTACGTTAAAATTTTCTTTTACCGTCTTTTGCACATGCTTTATTAAAGATAGATAGTCATTTGCTGTTGCATCTTCTACGTTTACAATAAAACCAGCATGTTTTGTAGATACTTGCGCACCGCCAATTTTCGTTCCTTGAAGTCCGCTGTCTTGAATAAGCTTTCCCGCAAAGTGGTTAGGCGGTCTTTTAAACACACTTCCACATGAAGGATATTCTAATGGTTGTTTTGACTCTCTTAAGAAAGTAAGTTCATCCATTTTTGCTTTGATATCTGCATATGTTCCTTTTCCAAGGGAAAAAGTTCCCTCTAATGCTACCCAGCCATTTTTTCCAATACTACTTGTACGGTAGCCAAGCTCTAATTCTGCTTTTGTTACTGTGCGAATATCCCCAGTTCTAGTTAAAACTTTTGCGGCTTCCAATACGTCAGAAACTTCCCCCCCATAAGCACCAGCGTTCATATACAACGCTCCTCCTACAGAACCTGGAATGCCACAAGCAAACTCGAGTCCTGTTAAAGAATGCTCTAGGGCAAATCTAGATGTCTCAATAATTGGAGCACCACTTTGAGCAATCACTTTATTACCATCAAGGGAAATAGCATCAAGCTTTGTTAAATTAAATACAACTCCACGAATTCCGCCATCTCTAATTAGCACATTTGAACCATTTCCTAAAATAGTGATTGGCATATTTTCGCTTAATGCCAATTTATACCCAGACTGTAATTGCTCGTACGTAAGAGGAAAAAGCAAGAAATCAGCCTTCCCACCAATTTTCGTATACGTATATTTATTTAACGCCTCATCAATCATTACACTTTCATTAGGCAATATTTCTAGAAATTTTTTAATTAATATGTTTTTATCCATTAATCTCAACCTTCTGTACGTATTTCTGACTACACTATTCTAATAGTATACCAAAATTATAAAATGGTACGACGCTATTAAGCAAATTTATGTGAAATCATACTCAATCCCATTATATGAAACTCCCCTTCTCTTCATGCTAATAAAAGGGGGAAGACCAGTTTGCTTATTCATGCTGGATGGTAAAACAGCATTTAACAGGTTGAAAAATACAAAAAAAGCTAAGCAATCTCTTTTTATTGATTACTTAGCCGCCATTACTAATTCTTTTTCCTTTTGATGCAATAAATCATAGGAAAGGCATGCTGGTTTATTGGTTCTCGGATCTTTTACTACGACAGCATCTATTTGAAAAACTTCTCTTAATACCTCTTCTGTCATTACTTCTTCTGCCGTTCCTTCTTTCATTAATTGACCATTTCTCATTGCAACCATATGATCCGAAAATCTTGCTGCGTGATTAAGGTCATGAATAACCATCACAATCGTTCGATTTTCTTCTTCATTTAATTTCTTTAATAATTTCAAAACTTCCAATTGATGAGCCATATCCAAATAGGTTGTTGGTTCATCTAGGAGAAGAAGATTTGTTTCCTGTGCAATCGCCATGGCAATCCATGCTCTTTGTCGCTGTCCACCTGATAACGTATCGACTTCCTGGTTTTTCAATTCCGTTAACCCAGTGACATCCAACGCCCAATTTATTACTTCTTTGTCTTTCTCCCCTAAGCGTCCAAAGCCTCTTTGATGAGGTGATCGCCCATAGGATACTAAATCAAATATCGTTAATCCATTAGGAGCTTCTGGAGATTGAGGAAGAACTGCCATTCTTTGCGCAATTTTTTTTGTTGGTATTTTGTGAATCATTTCTCCATCAAGATAAACATATCCTGCTTTTGCCTTATGGATCCGCGCAAGTGTTTTTAATATCGTTGATTTTCCGCAACCATTTGGTCCAATAATAGTAGTGATTTTTCCCTCTTGGACACGTAAATTTAAATCATGGACGATAATTTTGTCTTCGTATCCAATTTTAAGTTTGTCTGTTGATAGTATATCCACTTATTCTCCCCTCCTTTATTTCTCTCATAAATTTATCTATTATATTTTTTCTGTAGAATTAAACAGCTGTTAAAATAATCCTCTATTTACACTTTTCTTATTTTCTCATTTATTCATTTCTTTATTCCCTACATATAAATGAAATACTAAATGATAATGATTTTCATTATTTATTATAATTTGAACAAAGCTTTCATTCAAGACTATTTAAACAAATTTAACAAGATTTATTTCTTGTAGCTTTAGATGATTTCATTCATACAAAAAAGCCTGCTTAACAAGTTCAGACTTTTTTGTCGGATATACATTCAAAAATACTGGCCCCAATTAATTGGATGATCTCTTTTCCTTTTTGATTAGTTGGTAATTGATCTGTTAAAACCGCAACATAGATAATTTCATCCTCGTACTCGATAATAGCACAATCGTGTTCGACCTTATCTAACTCTCCTGTTTTATTGGCAATCCTAATAGAGCGATTCTCTCCAAGATAATAGGGCAGTTTATCAAGAAGTTGCTGATTGCTTAGGATTCTCTTAGCACTTTGATTCTTATCGTTCTGAATAGCCTTTAAACACCGAATAATGTCTAGAGGGGAAGTATAGTTATCCAATTTTCTTTCTCTTGCTTGTTGATCCATCATTTTTCGTTGAAGAACTGTATTGGACATTCCAAGCTGTTGGCATCTGCTATTAATACTTTCCAGTCCAAGTCGTTCAATCAAATAGTTGGTTGCCATATTATCTGAAACAATAATCATCGAAGTAAGTAAATCACCGATTGATAAATAGCTTTGTGGGGAGATGTATTGAACGATACCCGCTCCTCCTGCTTTCCGAATATTATCAACTCTTATTAACTCGTCCAACTCTAAGGTTCCACTTAGGCTTTGCATAAATCCTTCTATCATAATTGGTAATTTAATTAGACTAGCACTTGGAAAGACATCCCTTTCGTTTAGAAAAAAAAATTGTCCCTTCCACTCAATAGCTATCCCTAAATGACCTTGTCCCCTATGCTCCTGTGCAATTTTGTTTATACTTTTGCTTAATCTCTCTATATCCATTCTGCTATCTCCTAATAAAGATGACATGCTACAAAATGACCATTTTCTCGTTGCTGCCAAGTTGGCTTATCATTGGCACAAATATCCATTGCATGAGGACAGCGCGTTCGAAAAACACAACCACTTGGTGGGTTTACCGGACTTGGTATCTCCCCTTTTAAGATGATTCGTTCCCTTTTGTCTTCTATATCAGGATCTGGAATCGGAATAGCAGAAAGGAGCGCCTGTGTATATGGATGAAGTGGATTCGAATACAACTCTTTACTATCTGTTAATTCTACTAAATTCCCTAAATACATGACGCCAATTCGATCACTAATTTGCTTTACCATCGATAAATCATGGGCTATAAATAGATAGGTTAATTGTTTTTCTCTTTGTAATCGTTTTAATAGATTTACTACTTGAGCTTGAACAGAAACATCTAATGCAGAAATCGGCTCGTCAGCAATAATAAATTCAGGCTCTAACGCCAAAGCTCTTGCTATGCCAATTCTTTGTCTTTGCCCCCCACTAAATTCATGTGGAAATCGATTACCATGTTCTCTATTTAGACCAACACTTTCCAATAACTCATCTATCCTTGCATTTTTTTCTTCCTTTGTATGATACACTCCATGAATTTCCAAAGGTTCTGCCAAAATCTCTCGCACAGTAGAACGAGGATTTAACGAAGCATAAGGGTCCTGAAAAATCATTTGCATTTTGCGACGAAACGAAAAAGTATCCTTTTCAGAAATGTTCTCCATATTGGTATCATTATACAGAATCTGTCCATTTGAAGCTTTATACAGTCCAATAATCGTCCTACCCAATGTCGATTTTCCACAGCCTGATTCACCAACAATGCCAAATGTTTCTCCTTTTTTAATTTGAAAGGAGACATTTGATACAGCTTGTAATGTCGTATTTTTTTCTAATTCAAAATATTTTGATAGATTATCTACCTTCAATAGAACTTGCTGTGCCATATCATTCTCTCCTTATTCCCAATATCTTCTTGCTATACATAATTCTTTTTCATAGTTTGTATTTTTTAAAGGAATAATTTCGATTGTTTTTCCTGTCTTAGGAGAATGAAGCAATTTATTTTCTCCATAATAGATACCTACATGGTGAATCTTTCCTTTCCCTTCCTCGTAAGCAAAAAATAATAAATCTCCTGGCTCTATTTCATCTAAAGGAACATTTTTCCCTGCCTCTGCCTGCTCACTTGCATCTCTTGGTATCACATAACCATTTGCTAAACACATGGAGTAACTGAAACCTGAGCAATCATAACCATAAGAACTCATGCCACCCCATAAATAATCAAGACCCAAAAATCGTTCTCCTTGCTTTACTATATCCTTCCCCGTTCCTTTACGGACATCTTGAGAGGAGGAATAACTGGATACATCCTCCGCTTTAATCCACCCTTCTCCAGTAGGTGTAGTCACTTGTACCCATTCCCCTTCTTGATTTTTTAGTGGAAGCCTCGTTTGGAAGGCTAATTGCAATACAGCATCTTTATTGACATCACATAAATCTGTTGTAGATGCTTCAATAACTGCAATCGGTCCACTTTGTAAAGAGTAAATCCCTTTTTCTACTAATTGTTTTTTCGGTATCCACCCCGGATAACCTAGCTGATTTTTTTTAGTCGCTTGATTGGGCAATGCAACAAACATCCAGTCCTCTTTTTCTGCCAAGACATATACCTCTTGGCCATACAATACTTGTGATTGTACTAAGTTCCCGGTACAAAGCTCCAGTCCTTTTTCATAATCAAGGCTATCTATCCAGTTCTTCATATCACATGGATTATCAATTGCCATACAATCAATTTCCCTTGCCGAGTCTTCACTTGTCCAAAGGGTAGCAACAGGAACATCCACTATTTTCACATCATATTTACTCATCCCACATTCTCCTTTTCTTGTCCAAGAATATGATTTATTCCTAAGCCAAATTGATCAGATAGAGTGATGCTTCTTCCGTTATATTGAATACCTCCACCCACTATATCCTCAGCCAACATCAGTGGTGCATCAAAATCATAACGAGTTATATTCTTTTTACTTGCTGCAAAATGTGCAGCTGCCGTAATTCCTAATTTCGTTTCAATCATACTTCCGACCATACATTCTACTCCAGAGACTTCAGCCAGATGGTTAATAATCTGAGCTCGGTAGATCCCTCCCGATTTCATTAATTTAATATTAATCAAATCAGCACTACGTGTTTTTAGCACCTCAAAGGCTTGATTCGGAGTAAATACAGCTTCATCAGCCATAATTAAAGTATCTACTGAATCGGTTACTTTCTTCAGTCCTTGTATATCCGCTGCTTTAACCGGCTGCTCAACTAATTCGATGTTTAGTCCTAAATCCTCCATTTTTCGTATTGCTGTTACTGCTTCTTTCGGGCTCCAGCCTTGATTAGCATCCAATCTTAATTTAATTTCCTTCCCTACTCTTCGTCTAATTTCTATCATTCTATTAATATCCGTTTGAATTTCATCTTTTCCAACTTTAATCTTTAATACAGTAAACCCTTGCTTAACATAGCTTGCTGCGTCTTCTCCCATTTCAATCGGATCATTAACACTTACTGTATAATCTGTTTCCAATGTATTATTATATCCACCTAATAATTGATAAAGCGGCAGTTTACAATATTGAGAAAAACAATCATAAAGCGCCATATCAATTGCTGCTTTTGCACTTACATTTCCTACAAGTATTTGATGGATTCCTTGAAGTAATAATTCGAGTTGCAAAACACTTTTACTCAATAAATATGGTTTGAACACTTCATGAATAGACGCTTCAATGCTTTTCAGGCTGTCTCCAGTTATCACTAAAGTCGGTGGTGCTTCTCCCCAACCAACAATTCCGTTTTCACATGTAATTTTTACATATACAGAATCTGCAATAGTTACGGTTCGTAATGCAGTCTTAAAAGGCTTGATTAACGGAACTGCGACACGGAATGTTTCAATTCTTGTTATCTTCACTATGTACCATCCTTATTAAAAAAATTCTAGTTTTATGGTGTTAATTAATTATTGACTCGTTCTAAAACTTTCAATCTCCTTCTATCGTTATTCCACCCCACTATCAATCATTAATACTTTCTCATTCGTGTTTATTTCCGCATTCACACCTAGCGGGATTGACACTTGAGGAGAGCAATGTCCTATTTTAAATCCCTTCATCGCTGGTTTCCCAGCTTTTTGAATGTAGTGATCCATCACTTCTTCTAATGCAAGTGATTTATCTCTTTTAGAATGACATTGATGGAAGTCACCGATAACGATTCCGGCAGCATCGGTTAGCTTCCCAGCTTGCAGTAATTGATTAAGCATCCGATCTACAGAGCGCGGTTCTTCATTTATATCTTCTATCAATAAGATATTCGATTTTGTATTTATTTCAAAAGGAGTACCAATTGAACTTGTGATAAGGGAAAGATTTCCTCCTGTTATCCTTCCAGATGCCTTCCCTTCCACTAAAACCTCTAGCGGTGAGTATTCTTCGGTATATAGCATTTCCTTTGGTTCAAATAATTGTTGGAATAGGTCTTTCGATAAAGGATGACAGTCTTCCTTCCCAATATCAGAAGAAAGCATTGGACCATGAAAAGTAACCAATCCAGTGCTATTAGAGATAGCTGTATGCAAAAAAGTTATATCACTATAACCCCAAAATATTTTTGGATTTTGAGAAATTATTGAATAGTTAATCTTACTTGCCAACCTTGCTGTTCCATATCCTCCACATGCACAGAAAATTCCTTTTACTTCTTTATCTAAAAATGCATTTTCTAAATCTATTAATCTAAATTCATCTTCTCCTGCTAAATAACCGTAATGGTCGTAAACATGTTGTCCAACTTTAACTTTTAAACCTAATTCCTCTTCCAGATAGCTAATACCTTCCCTTAAAAAGTTGGGCGATGGCGGACTTGCTGGGGCGATTACTGCAACAGTATCTCCTTTTTTTAAACGTTCCGGCTTTATCACTTTTTTAATCCCTTTCTCGTTTCGTTTTTTGAATGCTTTAAGGAAAAAAGGGATGCCTTCCGTTCATCCCTTCTCCCCTCCATTTATTTTTTATCTGCCCATTTTAACTCAAGATATCCAACTGGATGACGAACAATTCCCGTCACACTATCATTTTGTAAATACACATAGTTATAGAAATGAATTGGGAAAATTGGTGCCTCATCAAGCAATAACTTTTCTGCTTTATACATTAATTCATAACGTGTTGCTTCATCAGATTCACTCTTAGCATCTTTAATTAATTGATCATATTCAGCATTTGACCAACCCGTTCTATTCATTGCTAAACCTGTTTGGAAGTTTTCCAAAAAGTTAATTGGATCACCATAGTCTGCTAGGAAGGAACTTCTGGATAATTGCAGCTTCAATGCTGTTTGTTCTTGAGTAAAGACACTTGATTCCATATTTGCAAGCTTTACATCTACCCCAAGATTATCCTTAAACATTGCTTGTAGAGCTTCCGCTATTGCCTTATGTGTATCATTTGTGCTATAGGTGAGCGTCACTTCTGGTAATGTTTTATAGCCTTCTTCCTTCATTCCTTGTTCAAGTAATTTCTTTGCTTCTTCTACATCTGTTTTTATTAAATCTCCACTCGTTTCACGAAAATCATTTCCGTTATTGTCCAAGTATCCATAAGAAACAAAACCATATGCAGGTTTCTCCTGATTTTTTGTTACATAATCGACAATTTGCTGTTGATCAACTGCTAAAGCAAAGGCTTTACGGATATTTTTATTTGTGAAAGGTTCTTTTGTTACATTAAATCGATAGAAGTATGTTCCTGCCTGGTCTTCTACTTTTACTTTTCCTTCATTAAATAATTGCTCACTTAATTCTGCTGGAACATCAGAAGTATCCAATTCTCCATTTTGGAACATTTGATATTCAGTATTAGAATCATCTACCATTGCCCAATGTATTTTATTAAGTTTAACCGTATCAGCATCCCAATACGTTTCGTTTTTCTCCATTTCAAAATAGCTGTCATGCTCCCATCTTGTTAATTTAAACGGACCATTTCCTACAAATGAATCTGCCTCTGAAAACCATTCTGGATTCTCCGTTGCTACCTTTTCATTAATCGGGAAAAAGGCAGGATTGGTGATGACATTTAAGAAATAGGCCTGTGGGCTTGTTAACATAACCTCAAACGTCTTTTCATCAATCGCTTTAACTTTTACATCATCCGCTGAGCCCTCTCCGTTTGCATATGCTTCTCCTCCCTCAATGAAATAACCAAGAAAGGCAGCTGGCGATTTCGTATCTGGATTTAACAATCGCTTCCATGCAAATTCAAAATCCCCAGCAGTAACCGGATCTCCATTAGACCAATTTGCATTCTCCCTTAAGTGGAAAGTATATACTTTCCCATCTTCTGATACATCCCAATTTTCAGCAATGGCAGCTTGAGGCTCATGGTTGTTATCCAATCGGGTTAAGCCCTCCATTAAATTATTTAAAGCTGTCCAGGAAACACTATCAAAACCAATCGGCGGATCGAAAGAACTAGGCTCTTGTCCATTATTTAAATATAATATCTTTTCTTTCGTCTCCCCAGATGACTCTTCCTTCCCTGCATCACTATTTGCTGTACATGCAGCAAGAGAAAAAATTACAACCATAGCCAAAAAACTTATCCATATCTTTTTCATCGTATTCCCCCCACATCGTTTTCATCTAGCAATCTATAAAATGACTTTTCCTTAAAGTCAAAAAATAGCATAAACTTACACTGCTAAAAAACAGTTTCTTTTTACATCATTAGATTGTGTGCAATATGCGTTTTGCTCGCTCATCCTGGAGCCAGCAGTTGATTTGATGGTGATTGTTCAAATTACTTTCTAATGGATACACCCGCTTGCAAACTTCCATAGCATAGGGGCATCTAGCAGTAAAAGAACATCCTTCTGGCGGTGAAAATAAGTCTGGTGGTGTTCCGTCTATCGGTACTAGTTCTCCTTCTTGGTCCAATCTAGGTACAGAGTTTAATAGACCTCTTGTATAAGGATGCTGGGGAGAATAGAAAATGTCTCGTCTATTACCCATCTCCACTATTTTTCCAGCATACATAACTGCCACACGGTCAGCTACTTGTGCAACTACGCCTAAATCATGTGTAATTAAAATGATCGATACATCTCTTTTTTGCTGAATCTCTCTAAATAGGTCCAAAATCTGCGCTTGAATGGTTACATCTAAAGCAGTTGTCGGCTCATCTGCAATCAAAATCTCTGGCTCGCAAATCAATGCCATCGCGATAACAATTCTCTGTCTCATCCCTCCACTAAATTGATGGGGATATTGTTTTAATCGCATTTCTGGATTAGGGATTCCAACTAATTCAAGCATTTCAATAGCTTTACTCTTTGCTTCCACTTTTGAGATTTGCTTATGCTGCTTAATCCCTTCCATAATCTGATCACCAATTGTTAACGTAGGATTTAAGGCAGTCATTGGATCTTGAAAGATCATGGAGATAGAAGAACCTCGAATTCCTCTCATTTCTTCCTCTCTCAACTTTGTTAAATCTTTCCCTTTATATAAAATAGAACCATCCTTGATTTTTCCCGGCGGACTGGGGATTAATCGCATAATCGTTTGGGAAGTTACACTTTTTCCACAACCAGATTCGCCGACAATTGCTAATGTTTCCCCTTTTTTTAATGAAAAATTCACTCCTCTGACAGCTTGTACCTCTCCTCCATATGAAGCGAAAGAAACATGTAAATTATTAACTTCTAACAGACTCCCCATTATTTCCCACCCCTTAACTTTGGATCTAATGCATCCTGGAGTCCATCACCCAACACATTAAAAGCAAACATCGTAAGTGAAATAAATAATGTTGGGAAAAATAGTCTCCACCAATGACCTGTTAAAATAGCAGATAGTCCTTCATCTGCCATTACCCCCCAACTTGTTAAAGGAGCTTGAATACCAAGCCCTAAAAAGCTTAAGAATGCTTCCGCAAATATCGCGGAAGGAACGGTTAAAGTCATCTGAACAATAATTGGCCCCATAGTATTGGGAAGTAAGTTTTTTCTAATTATTCTGTAAGTTTTTGCTCCAAACGTTTTCGATGCTAAGATAAACTCATAGTTTTTTATTTGCAGAACTTGCCCTCTTACGATACGCGCCATCCCAACCCATCCTGTAATAGATAGTGCGATAATAATGGAACCTAATCCTGGCCCCATCACTACAGACATTAAAATAACAATTAATAGATAAGGTAGTCCATATAATACTTCTACTATTCTCATCAAGATATGATCTACCCTGCCACCCTTGTACCCCGATAGACCTCCATAAGCTACCCCTATCAAAAAATCAATGACAGCAGCAGCAATCCCAACAAATATCGATATTCTTGCTCCATACCAAGTTCTAGAAAACACATCTCTGCCTAAACTATCTGTCCCAAACCAATATTCAGAAGATGGTGGCTGATTTTGATTAATTAGTTTTTGCTCTGAGATCGAATGGGGAGAAAGAATCGGTCCTATAATAGCCATGATAATTAGTAGAATTAAGAAAATTAATGCTCCCAACGCTAATTTATTCTTCCCAAGATTTCGCCATGCTTCCTGCCAATAGGATAGACTTGGTCGAACAACCGCTTCTGCTTCTCCTTTCTTTTTCTCTATTGGCACAAACCATTCGTCAAGAGCAATATCTTCCTTCTCTTCGTACAATGTTTCCTGAGGTAAACCCATTGCTATCCCTCCTTCTTCTGAAGTTTTATTCGAGGATCCAATATGCCATATGCTAAATCAACGAGGAATAGCATGATAATCAAAATGGTACTGTAAAAAATAGTAGTTCCCATAATGACAGGGTAATCACGGTTATTGATACTATCTACAAAGTATTTTCCCATACCAGGTATCGCAAATATTTTTTCAATCACGAATGTTCCTGTTAAAATACTAGCTGCTAAAGCACCTAATAATGTCACAACTGGCAAAAGAGCATTGCGCAGTGCGTGTTTTACAATGATTTTGAATGGAGATAGCCCCTTCGCCTTTGCCGTTTTTATATAATCCTGTGTTAACACCTCTAGCATGCTTGTTCTTGTTAATCGCGCAATAATGGCAGTTGGACTTGTCGCAAGTGCAATCGTCGGTAAAATCATATGCTTCCAGCTTGACCAAGTTGCTGTCGGGAGTATCTTCCAATTTACAGCAAACTGTTGAATAAGCATGGTTGCTAAAACAAAGTTAGGAATGGATATGCCTATTACTGCTATTGTCATCGCTATATAGTCAATGACCCCGTTATGTTTAAGGGAAGCAATTACCCCAAGTGTTATCCCCGAAATGACAGCAACTACTAAGGCAACCATACCGAGCTCAAAGGAAACAGGAAATCCTCTTCCAATCATTTCATTCACTGTTTGAGATGATTTTTTTATCGAAATGCCAAAATCAAAGGTAGCGATTTGTTTTAAATACATTCCATATTGGACAATTAGAGGTTTATCTAGATGATATTGCTCCTCTAAGTTTTTCTGAATAGCCTCATTTGTCGTTCTTTCATCATTAAATGGAGAACCTGGTGTGAAATGCATTAAGAAGAAAGTAATCGTAATAATAACCCATAGAGTTACGAGCATCGAGACAAACCGCTTTATATAATAAGATTTCATCACTCCTCACCACCTAACAAAATGTTGTTCTCATCGCAAGTTCAGTCATAACTAGCATGGCTTGATAAGCTTCTAAAATGCTTTTTGCTTGAAACCGAACTATTGTAGTACCTGGTTCTATTTCGGTTCCTGGCATTAGATGGGCCCATTCTGCTTGTCCATAATTAGCAAACTCAATTCGGAGTAAAGGACTTGTTGGTGGTACTAGCGGCTTTATTAAATGTTTTCTTTCTAGTGCTTCCTTTGTCTTTTCCTTCAATAATTCTCCTGCCTGAGCCGGTGTTAAGCTCAAAGCTGCTGATCTTGAAATACTATTTTTCACAATTGCTGTTGTTACATTGGGAATAAGCTTCTCTGCTTCTTTTGCAGCTTGATCATCCCCTGCAACAAGAAGAATGGGGACTCCATAATACCCTGCGACATAGGCATTAAACCCTAATTCGCCAACTACCACATCATCTATGTACATATTACGAACTCCAAAGATCATGCTATGTGTCATAACACCAGGAACGGAAGCTCGTGCATGATAGCCAACAAAGATTGCCCCATCATATGTAGCATCAAGGCCCTGTACCATTGAGTACGGCTTGACATCTCCTGTTATTATCTTTGTTTTCGGATGAAATCTTTCTACCAATAAATTATTCATTTTACTATGACTATCATTCACAACTACTTCTTCTACGCCCTGGTCAAACAAGCTTGTTACAACATAGTTCGCCTCATCCGTCATTAGAATCCGGCTTCTTTCGTAATTTAACTTAGTTGAATCAACCTGTGTGTGATCAATTAATCCTGTTATTCCTTCCATATCAACAGACATATAAATTTTCCCCAATAGAAAAACCTCCCCTATTTTCTTATTAGCCCTCTTTATTCGTACAAAATAAAAAATCCAGCCAATAGAGAAATAAAGTCTCTATCAACTGGATTTCCTCTGCGTATAACAGAAAAAGCAGTTTTATACCAATTCTTTTAATAGTTGTTTATATTTAATATGGGCATTCTTAAAAGCAACCATAACTGCCTTTTGAGAAGATCCAAAATAACGACTTTCTACTTCCTTTAAGACAGTGTCTGTATCTAACATCGATTTTCCAACAACGATAGACTTAATAAAGGAAGAGGTAATATTAATAGTTGAAGAACATTCAGCATCCACAATTGTATGCGAAACTCTATCCACAACCAATGCGATAAAAAAACCATTGTATTGCTGCATAATTGCATTATTAGAGGATGTTTTACTTTCTCCAATAATATAAACGGTATTAGCATGATACATGTGATACTCCTCCTACAAACATCTGGATATTGCATGAGATATCTATGAGAAAATCATAAACATTCGAAGCAATGCATATGTCTTAAGAAAAGCGCGGTTGCCTTGATTGGCAAAAGACTACTAACATACTTTTCTTCCTATCATTTCACAAAATAGTTAGAATCTTTTCTGACTATAAAAGATAGATTTAGATTATATAAAAAATTGTAATACACCACCCTTTTTTACGCAATATATTTTTAAGTATTTTCTAAATATTTTAACAAATAACGTAAGAAAAGATGACATAAGTAGTAATTTTATATTAAACACACGTCCTACAAGTAGAAATATGTGCCCTAAACCTTCTATTATCCGTATTTTCCTGCAATTATCTCAGAAGATAATTTAATATATTCTCCATCCATTGCGACACAAACAGTATTTCTCCCTTCTTTTTTGGAAGCATATAGTGCTTCATCTGCTTCCTTAATCAAAAGGGGAAGTGCTGTACAATTTTCCTTTAACGCAACACCAAAGCTTGCAGTAATATTAATCACTATATCATCATAATGGAAGGGAGTTTCTGCAATTAATCTTCTCAACTTACTAGAAATGGTACTGGCTGCTTCTGCTTCTTTCCCAAATAAAAAGAGAATAAACTCTTCTCCACCGTATCTGCCGAATACGCCACTTTCTGGTATAACATTTCTACTTAAAGATGCAACATGCTTCAGCCCTTCATCTCCTCCAAAATGACCATATGTATCATTTATTTTCTTAAAATGGTCAATATCAAACAAAACAACAGCCATCTTTTCATGTGAGGCAAACATCTTTTCAGCTATAGATAGAACATACGCCCGATTATATATTTGCGTTAATCCATCCGTGTATGCCAGTTTCGTTAAATTCATCTGTTCCATTTTTTGCTCGGTAATATTAGTAAAAATAATAGTAGTGCCAACAATCGTCGACTCCCCTCTTTTTATTGGGGATATCTTTGCTTGATAATATTCTTTTATAGAATTATTACTCATCTCTACTTCCAGTATTATTGATTCTGTATGGACATTTTTCAATAAGGGAAGGATTTGATTATCCACTCCTAATACAGCTGCTATATGCTCCCCTATTTTTACATGTGAAAATATAGGAAAGGCTGCCTTATTAAAATCTTTAATGTGATAGGTTTGATCTAATACAAGAACAGCATCTCCCATGCTTTCAAATATATAATCCTTTTCGATGGGCGGAACCAATAAAAACTTTGTGGATATGATGGAGTATAAATAAAGAGAACTAGAAAATAGCATGGCAACTGGAACAGGATCAAGACCACCAGGAGTAATTCCTATTAAATACGAAAAAGCAGCAGCAATCGGAACAAAGACTCCTATTAACAGAATGATCACTTGTTTCGTTTGTCTAGATTTCTTTCTAAACCAATAGATTGCTAGTAATACAAAAGCAATCGCAAGCGTACCGAATGTGTATGCTCCATGTATTAAATACCATTGCCCTATTGTGATTTGCATAATAGGAGTTGCATTGCGATATTCTAAATAGACAGATTGGTAGAATAAATGGTGAAAATCATTTGTCGCAAGTAGTAAAAAGGATATCGCCGGTATTAAATAATAGAAAAAATACGTCTTTTTATTCAAATGTCGATCATAGCCAATATACTGCAAAACAAGAATTAAGGTAGCAGGTGCTGAAAACGGCATCCCTAAATACTGAATGGCTGTCCAAAACTTCATTCCTTCTATCGTTGTACTCGCAAGACTTAATGCATATCCAAATGCATAAATAGCTATAAAACATGAAAACCATAAAAAGGTCCTCATTCCCTCAAACGCATGTCTATTCATATAGGCAATAATTCCTAATATGACATGCAATGCACCAGACATTGTTATGAAAACAATATATATCATTACTGTATGATCCATTAAATTTACTCCTGTAGTACCGTGATCATCTGTCTCATTTTCATTTTGGGCCCTCAATTCTTTATATTCTTTCATTCTATTATAATTCTTGTTAAAAGTTGATACTAGATAAGAACAAAAAAAACTCTATTTTGCTATTAATGAAAGTATAATAACCACCAGATTTATAGGTTACACAGAAAAAAACAGAACCTTTCCATCGTGAAACAGCTCTGCTTTTTTTGGCTATTCTATTGAATTTAATAATTTCACCGCTATTTCTTCCCCATTTGCCATACATGCAGCAATCCCTACCCCGAAGTATGAACATCCTGCAAGATACACATTTGGATATAAGTCAGCTAAGTTTTGAGTAAGTGCTTCTACCGCTTGCTTATGATCTAAAGAGTAAACCGGCATCGCATTATCCCACTTTGTCACTTCATAGCTTTTTGGATTCGAGGTAATTCCTAAACTCTTCTCAATATCCTTTTTTGCCTCTTTTATCAGCTCTTCTTCTGTCAGACTATTCAATCGTGCAAAGGCCGGATTCGTTTTTTTATAAAAAAGCCGCAATAATAGCTGATTATTCTTTGATGTATGTTTCCACTTTCTGCTTGTCCACGTACATGCATTACAAACAATATCACTATCTTCTGCAACAATAAATCCCGTTCCGTCTTTAGGCAGCTCTTCATCTGGTATATCATAGGATAAATACAAGGTAATATTCGATGAATTCTTTAATTTGCCGAATATCGTGTTTAACTCTTCCTTGTTCAAAATTCTTTGCGTTATATCTTGAGGTGTCGATAACACTACAGTATCCACTATTTGCTGTTCCCCATTTGATAACTTAATTTCATATTGATCATCTATTTTTTTCATGCCAGTAACTGCAATTCCCTTTAAAATCGTTACATCTGTTAGTACTTCTTCCAATCGATTAATAATAGTAGATAACCCTTTTTTAAAAGAGATAAATTTCTTATCCGCAGCAGACTGAAATGTTTCTTTATTCCTTCCAAGGCCACGGATAATGCTCCCATACTTTTCTTTATAATCCAATAGATAAGGTAAGGTAGATCCCATTGTTAACGAATAAATATTACCTGAATATACACCTGCAAGAACTGGTGCAATCTGTTTTTCCACAATTTCTTTTCCGAGATAATACTCTAAAAACTCACCAATAGACGATTCTTTCGTAAAGCATATATTTGTTCGAAAAAGATCCTTTAAAGCCTCTATCTTCCCTCGCGTAGATAGAAGCTCACTTGTAAAAAGTGCTTCTAGCGTCATCGGAATGCCGAATATAGAATCCTTAGGAATTTCTAACAACTTATTTTGAGTATGAATATAGGATGTTCCTGTTGCATTAAAAACAAGTTCCTCTTCTAAGTTCAGTTCCTTTACATAGGGGAGAACATTTTTATTCCGCGCGACAATAGAATCCGCTCCAGTTTCCATAATAAAATCATCTTTTTTTACGGTATGAATTTTCCCACCAAGATATTCATTTGATTCTACTAGCACTAAACGGAGCCCTAAGTTTCTTTTCCTGTTTTGTTTTTGTAAATAATACATGGCAGTTAACCCCGTTATTCCACCACCAACGACTAAAACTGTTTTCACAATTCCTACACCTCATTTACTAATGACAATATCTAAAAACTTGTTTTCTCTACGATTTCTTAGCTGTTTTTATTATAAAACAGGTTTACCATTTTCTTTCTATTTATCAACATATTTTTTGTGTCTATTTGTTCACAATTTAGCAGAAATTTAACTGCATATGGTAGTAAAATCCATTGTATAATAATGTTAACCACGAAATGTAAGCGCTTATTGAAAGAATCACTATTCTTTTTTTACAACGCAACAATTATAACGTATTCCTGATGAATGACAAAAAATTTGATCGGTGGTGTCTATCTATATGGCTAACAGTCGACTATCTGTTGCTATCCATATCCTATCTTTAATTGCCTCGAAACCTTATGAACAAATAACCTCTGATTCTATTGCAGAAAGTGTTAATACAAACCCTGTAGTGATAAGAAGAATGTGTGGTCTTTTGAAAAAAGGTGGAATATTAACGAGTAGAGCAGGAATTTCAGGGGCTATTCTATTAAAATCTCCTGCTGACATCTCTCTTTTGGACATTTATTTAGCTGTTCAATCAAAAAGTGAATGGTTTGCCCTACACGATCACCCAAATCACGATTGTCCAATCGGCTGTAAAATTTATCCTACACTAGAGAAGACTTTTTCTACTATCCAGAAATCAATGGAAAAGGAATTAACACAAATTACCTTACTGGATGTAATGGAAGAAATGGATTTATACAGTAAGATATAACATCAATTGAATATTTTAAAATAGAACACAAAGAAGAGGCTGGGACATAAGTATTTCAACTAAAAATAAACACGAACTTTTATATACTTAATATACATAAAAATTCGTGTTTATCAGTTGGAAAAAAGTTTAAAAACGAAGTGAAATGGAGCGGAGGACGCTCGACTCCTGCGGGAAATAGAGACGCTTTAGACCCCACACAGCGCATGCGAGGAGGCTCAGCTTCCTCCCCAGCGCATCGTGCGTCTGTAACGCAATGGAACGACTTAGTTTTTACGCATAATTTTATTTGAAAACATAGATAACCATCATGAGAAAGTAGCTTTATTTAAGACTACATTAGAAATTGTTCGTCTTTAAAGATTAGTTATTTTGTTTTGTCCCAGACTCTCTCTATCTTTATTTATATGAATGATTTCTTGGAAAATCGTCTCCCAATCTTTTGTCTTAGCAAGTTGCTTTCTTCTTTTTTCCCACTCTTGATTTCTAGCTATGTTCATCATCTTGTCACATGCTTGAATAAATGTATCCACTTCCAGCCCACTCTGCAGAAGTTCATAAACACCTTCTTCTACATATTCCTTTGTTGAGGGGAGGTTCATCCCTATCACTGGCTTTCCAGCAGCAAGAAACTCAAACAGCTTTAATGGAAAAATAGCTTTATTGTATTGGGTATCCTTATATGGCATTATCCCTATGTCTAGTGTATGCATATATTCCGAAACCTGCTCTCTCGGTACACTTCCAGCCCAATGAACATTTGACTCCTCCAATAATTGCATAAATTCTTGGCTAGAATTAGTGCCATCAGGCCCCACCAATAATATCCGCCAATCCTTCCTTCTTTGTGCTATTTGCTGAATAAGATTAAAATCAAGCTTTGGCTTGATTCCTCCAATATACCCAATCGTTAGTTGCTCTTTCTCTATTAGAGGAACATTTTTCGCCTGTTTTTGAAAAAGCCCATATTCCACACCATTTTCAAACGTGTAAATTTTGTTGTGATAGACAGGCATTCGGTTGATTATTTCCTCTTTTAAAAAACTAGAAGTACAAGTAATATAACTCGCTTTCTCTACAATTCTTTGTTCACTTTTCAAAATGACTCTTTGTTTTAAATAGGCAAGAATAGAAAATTTTCCACTTAACTGTTCTGCCCATAGATCACTACAATCATAAACGATCTGATCCCAATCATATATCTTATAGAGGGTCGGCAATGCTGGGTAAGTATACCATAATTTCACCAAGTACCGCCCTTTCTTCTCTGCTAAATAGTTGCTCAAGCTGCGAAGTTTCTTTTGATAAAAACAGGGAATAAATCGAGCGAATCGTTGTATTTTATGATTTCCCAAATCACCAATTATCCATTGATAAATGCCATTTTCTAATTTCGTTACTTCCGGCATTTGCTTTTGCCCTGGACAAAGCCAAATTACTTCCTCTGTATCCTGCTGTTTTTGTAGGAACTCTGCAAATCGATGTCTACGGTATGTTAAATGATCTAGATTCCAAATACCAGTCGCCACAATAACATGGATTGTTCTCATTTTAATATCTCCTTACCTTTTACAGTCTTTTCCGGATAGCATTATAGGCATAATGAGAAAAATACCAAGACGACTGCAAGAAATTCAACTGCTCTATTTGGCGATACACATGCCAATTATTTTTTGCTGCCTTCCATTTGTTTTTGGAGATAGATTCATTTCCCACCCTGTATTCTGCTAGTATTTCATTTAAGCCAAACGCACGGAATCCTCTTTTTAAAATCATTAGCCAGGTTGCCAAGTCTTGCCGAGTGCGGATATTAGGCATACGGAAATCTCCCACTTGGTCACGATCAATTAGTACAGTAAGGCAACCGACAATTGTATTTTTTAGCATCGTTTGATAGTCAACTCGCTTAGGAGCACGAATATATTTATTTAAATACTCTCCTTTTTGATCAATCCACTCATAGGCAGTAAAGGTAAAAGCATATTTGTTATCCATCATATAAGCTAACTGTGCTTCAAGCTTGTCTTTTTTCCATCTATCATCACTGTCTAAAAAAGCGATGTATCTTCCACGGGCATGAGCTAGTGCTATGTTTCTGGCAACAGCAGCTCCTTCATTCACCGTCTGGTAAAAAATACGAATGCGTCCATCTGCCTTTTCCCATTCCTTTAATAAATCGACCGTTCCGTCCGTTGAATGATCATCAACAATTAATAGTTCCCAATCCGTGTAAGTTTGTTCTCTGACTGATTCGATGCTATAAGATATATATTCTTTACAATTATATGAAGGCATAATAATGGATACAGATGGAGCCATTCTACATTCACCTCTTTAAATCCGTTTCAGATTTTATAAACACCGGATAGATTATCCATAAACAACTGAGCATGATTCCAATCATAGCTCCTACAAGCGCCCGATCTTGTTGAGAAACTACTCTGTTATCTGCCTTAATTGCCATAACATCCTTCACTAGCATCGCTGGCTGAAGTGTTAACTGTTTCGTTTTTAGCTCGTATAAAAATCGCTCTTGATCTACTACCAAGTCTTCTGAAACGGTCTTTTCCTGAAGCTGATTAATGCTTTCTGAGATAATTTCATCCTTTTCTTTGTAATATCGCTGATCCATTTCTAAAAAAGCTGTTACTAATTCTGATAATGAATCCAATGCTTCTCGTTCATTTATTGCAGTCAAAGCAAAGCTTATTTTTTTCGGTGCATCGGTAGAAATACGGAGTTGCTCTCTATCAATCTCAACATCTGGTAAATATTCTTTAAAAGTCGTTTCATTTCTTAATAAGGACGCGATTACTTCACTATTGTTCAAATACTCATTTTCATAATTTCCAAGTAAAATCGTTGCCTCTGCTTTTACATCTGTAATTTCTTTCCCTGCTGGTGCAAACCATCCAATTGCTCCGAGAAGGAGGCTTAATAATAATAAGGGCAAAATGTATCTTTTCACTCTGGCTGTAAAAAGTGATAAACCGAACTTCACGAACGAACTCTCCCTTTCCGCTATGAAAGTTAAGATTCTAGCTTTTTATTTTTATAAACAGATAATGTAGATAAAATAAACCCTAGAAACACCCAATGGAAATATAAATTCATCACTGAACTTGGACTAATACTAGAAATGAGGAAAGAGACCATTCCAATCATGGATGCTTCTAACAGCATTTTATCTGTACTGCTGTTAGTTCTTTGATAGATTCGATAGAACCCTATAAATGCATAGATCCACATAAATAAATAACCAAGTAGAATAACTAAACCAAAATTCCCTGCAATTTCTGCAAACCAATTATGCACTTGATAGACGTTTCCAGTTGGAAAGTAGCTTTCATGCTCCAAATAATAAGGGATATTCCCCGCCCCGATACCAAATCCATATGAATCTAGTAAATAATAGAAGGTGTTCCTTAAAAGATTGATTCTTGCCAGGTTTGATGGCAGCACTTCATCGAATCCATATTCTCCTGCTGAGTCCATAAGTAAATGAACTTTGGCAATCCCTCTGTTTGCAAACAAGAGACTCCCTAATACAAATAATCCAAAAAGAGTTAGCAGCATTAACTTTTTCCACCTTTTCGGTATCAATAAGAATAGATAGACTAACCCTCCTCCTACTACCGCAAGCATGGCAGCACGTGATTCCGTTAAATATAGAAGCATAAGGACCATTACACTTAGAAGAAATGTTGATCCTTTCAGCATGGTTCTTTTAGCATTTTTTGCTACAGCTAAGAAAAAGAAAAAGGAAATTCCCAGATAAACAGCAAAATCATTCTGGTTAAAAAAAACAGCTGTAGGGTAGGTTAGTTTATGAACAGAAGCTCCATACAGCCCTGAACTTGGCAATTGAATTGCGAAAAAATAATTCACAAAGCCTATTCCAACTAATACAACAGTCATTCCAAGCCAGCCCGCCAAAAAGAACTTCAATTGCAGTCTTGTTTTAAATGTCATACTTGCTAAATAAACGAATGCTATCCCCATCATCAATAAGGACAGATATTTAATGGATGCCATAATCGAGAGGGACCAAAGAACAGATAAAATTCCATAAAGTAACCACCCACCAAAAAATAACCATATATAGGACAGACCACTACGATTAAAGTCCACCGTCAGCCTTTTATTGTATAAAGCAGTGCACACGTACATAATAATTGCCAATAATAGCAATATTCTGTACAAAAAAAGAGAAAAGGCACCAACATTTACACTAATGACGGACTGGTTAAGAAAGGTAGAGAGCAGCAAGGCATACATAACCTTTCGGAATAATTGGTCAAGTGTCATGACTGATTTTAAATAAACGCCTAATTGTATAGAAATCCATATGCTTACAATAGGAAGTATCCAGGTTAATTTATACATCGTTGTCACATATAAAACGGTAAGACAACCGATAAATAAGACTGTAAATCCTATTGTTTTGCTTCCTGTACGATTATTTCCCAACTTCTACAATCCTTCCTCCCTATTCTACGCTTACTTTTGTAAAACTTTTTTTGATGAGAAAAGGGTTTCTCTCAATCCATTTTCTAAATTGGTTCGAGGCATCCATTCCAATTGTGCCATTGTCTCCTCATTACAAAGAACGCTATGTAAAATATCTCCAGCTCTTTCTGCTTTATATATTGGATTAAAGGAAAAACCGCTAATTTTCCCCATCTTTTCCCAAAGCTGATTGATAGAAATTCGATTATTTGAGGAAATATTTAAACAAACATTTTCTTGTTGCTTTAATGCCAGTACATTTGCATATGCTACATCTTTTACAAAGATAAAGTCTCGAGTCTGTTCTCCAGAACCGTAAATGATCGGGGTCTCATTTTCAAGAATACGATCAGCAAAAATAGAAATAACTCCGCCTTCTCCTTTGCCATCCTGCCTTGGTCCAAAAACATTGCTATATCTTAGAATCCCATAGGATAAGCCATAAAATTTATGTGCTAGCTTTAGATATTTTTCGACAGTTAATTTAGTCAATCCGTAAGGTGATTCTGGTAAGGTTGGATGATCTATCGTAACAGGAAGCGCCATAGGGTTTCCGTATACAGCTGCAGAGGAAGCAAATAATATTTTCTCCACAGAGGCACGAATAGCTGCTTGAATCACATGCAAAGATCCTTTTACATTTACATTTTCATCATGCAATATATCATGAACCGATTCTGCCACACTTACTTGGGCAGCCTGGTGAATAATAAAGGAAGGATGTAAGTCGACAATAACATCGATTACTCTTGGATCGGTTATATCAAAGGGACAAATTTTAACAGGCAAATCTTTAATATGATCAAACTTCCCTGATGAAAAATTATCGATAACGACTACTTCATATCCTTCTTCTAATAGAGCTTCTACAATATGTGATCCAATAAAACCTGCTCCACCTGTAACTAGAACCTTGGTCATTTTGCTTCCTCCCAAATGTGATTTATTTCATAAGTAGAATTTGTCGACTTATTTGTTAATCCTTCATATTTCTCTATTAGTTTTTTAGCATTATCAACTACAGAGTAATTTGCATGGACGTGCCTGGATAATTCTTCTATTACCTCTTCATAGAAAATTGGATTAGCCATTAACTCTTTTACTCTTGTTACGATATCTTGTACCGATTTAGGTTGGATTAATAGATTAGAATATTTACCAAATAAATCTGGTATCCCACCTACATTCGTACAAATAATTGGGATTTTTAAAGCCATCGCCTCTATTACAACGGTTGGCACCCCCTCCGAATAGGACGGTAAAATAAAAATATCGCTTGCAAGTATATATTCTCGCACTTTATCATTAGGAATTTGCCCCACTAAAAACAATCGTTCATTGTACATTTCCTGCCTTTGTAGCCTTTTCTTTTCCGGTCCATCGCCCACATAAACAACTACATATTCTGCTGGAAGAAAAGGCAATGCGTTTGCTAATTCAAAAATCCCCTTTTCTTTCACCAGGCGTCCAATATACAGAATGATTTTTTTACTCTTCGGTAATGTTAACTCCCCTTTACGCTTTGCTTTCCATATCGAGGCGTCCGTTATCTTGAATGTCGTTAAATCAATCCCTATTGGCAACGGGGTACATTCCCTACCTGTTTTTCGCTCTGCTGCTATCGCAAGGTGCTTCCCTACGGCGATTACTTCATCTGCAGATTTAACCGTTTTTTGAAAAATCCGTTCTGCGCTTCGACTGAAAGAAGGATAAATATGAACATCACTTCCATGCAGTGTTAAAAGCCATGGCTTCTGACATTCAGCAGCAATTATTCTGGCAGCACCTCCAGAGGGCATTGCAAAATGAGCATGGATAAAATCGAAATGGAGATTTTCTTTCTTCAAGGTGTTAAGAATACTTCTTGCAATCCGTTTGTCCGGCTGAAACCAGCGAAGTTGACCCGGAGTTGCTCTATACACTGGTCTGTATACCTTCACGCCATTCCGCTTTTCTAAATAGGGGAGATTCTTTTTTCGATACTTTTTCTTCCATACTCTAATAATGGATGTATTTAAGGGAATAGGATTAATAACCGTTACTTCTACTCCTAAAGAAGTTAGTGCTCTTACCTGTGTTTCATGAAACACTCCAATTCCAGGGTTCTCCTCACTTGGGTAAACACTGGTTATCCACAATACCTTCATGATACGTAACCCTCTTTCTATAGGTTTATCTGCGATTATTGATACTCTCCTCTAAGCTCTAGCTTTTTTGTTACAAGGAATAACAAGAAGTAGCTGATCCCACTTATCAACACAGACCATATTAGCGTCCAAACCAAATTATTGTGGAGCGAAATCATTTGATTTTTCAATACAAATGCGATCACACTACTTACTCCTGCAAGAATAAGTGGCAACAGCAACACTTTGATATATCTTTTTAGTTGAAGGCCAATCATTCTAGTTAATAAAATTCTTCCACCTATAAAATTCAGTATGCTTACAGCTACATATGTCCATGCCACCATTTCCAGCTGCTCACTTTGAACTGCTGCTAGCAATGCTAAACTGTAGCAAACTAATACTCCTGAATCCCAATAAAATGAAATATTCGCCTTTCCCTTGGCTAAAATGATGCTGCCATTTGGGTTCATAAGGACTCTTAGGATCCCGACAATAATCATAATTTGCAAAATTGGAATGGCTTCTCCCCATTGCTTACCAAAAAATAGAGGAATAACTATATCTGCAACAGAATAAAGCCCGAGTAGCAGCGGAAAAGAAACAAGCGCCAATAATTTGGTCATGTACAGATAACCAGTTTCTAATGCCTGATTATTATTTTTATCTTTTGAAAACACTGGAAATGCAACTCTTGTTATAATTGGATTTAATTTAAGAACAGGAATGGTCACTATTTGATAGACTAAGCTATATATTCCTAATGCCTCCATTCCAATATATCTCCCAATTAAAATCATATCTACATTGCTACCTAGACGATTTACGAGACGAGATAAAAGCTGATATATCCCAAAAGAAAAGAATTCTTTACAGTCTTTCATATCTAAAACAAAGCTTGGTTTCCACTTTGGAAGATAACAAATAAAAAAAAGAACTCCTTTCAAGGAATAGAGACAAATCTGCGATATTACATACGCATTTATTGGGTCTTCTTTCGTGAAAACAATCAAACCAATTAAGAGCCCAAAGCTTAAAATAGTTGCTATCGTCTCTATTTTTCCTAATAGCTGAAAGGATAAGTCGCGCTGCATTAGATACTGGGATTGCTGGCCGATTGGAGCAATCAAGAAAACAATAGATAACAGGCGTATTTTTCCCTCTAGCTCGTTTGTTTGAAAGTAATCTGCAATAATAGGACTAGCAGCCTGCATAACAATACAGATTAAAATCCCCAAAAGAATATTGATCCAAAATAAAGTGGACAACTGTCTATTTGTTGCATGATGCTTTTGAATAACAGCTGCCCCTAGTCCCAGTTCGACAAAAATCTGTGCAAAAATAATGATGGTTGTCAACATGCCTATCATGCCAAATTCCCTTGCACTCATTGCATTACCTAGTATTACAAACTGCCCCATCTGTAATAGAGTAATGACTAACGTCGCTATACTAGTCCATTTTGCTCCACTGTTAATTTTGCTTTTAATGGAGTCCAATTACCTAGCACCTTCTCCTGTTAAGACAACCTTTATTGTTTTTAACAAAATGATCATCTCTAAAGTAAACGTCACATTATTAATATATTGAAGATCGTACTTGAGCTTTTCCTCTGGCGAAATATCATATCCGCCATTCACTTGTGCAAGACCTGTCAACCCAGGTTTCACAAGAAGCCTATTGGAAAACCCATCAATCTCTTCACTAAATTTCGCTGTAAAAGACGGTCTTTCTGGTCTTGGTCCAATTATGGACATATCGCCTTTTAATACAGAAAATAGTTGGGGTAATTCATCAATTCGCGTTTTTCTTATAAATGTCCCGACTTTTGTAATTCTTGGATCATTTACTTCCGCCCATTTTTCGCCATCTTTTTCTGCATCATTTCTCATCGAGCGCAATTTAATTAAACGAAAGCATTTCCCATTCTTTCCGACCCTTTTTTGAATATAGAAGGGTGAACCAGGGGAATCTACTCGAATAAGAATAGCAAACAATAGAATGAATGGGAGTGAAATCACAATACCTATACTTGCTATAAAGAGATCCATCATTCTTTTAAAAAATGGATAAGAGGAAACTTTTTTTGATGACGTAAGTTTATTTGCTTGTACAATTGATATCTCTTTTAAAATATGGATACTCCTGTTAGCCTGCATTTTTTTCACCTCAAAGTTTTATCTATCTGGGCTATTTACAAATTTAGTATATGGTTCTTTTGTTAATAAATCGTTGAATCTATTTTAAAGAATGGTAAATGATTGTAAATTTCCAGTTATTTTTCGATATACATGGATGATTTTTATGGAATGAGGTGGTGATCCATTAATGGAATTTGACTGTATATTTTGTGTGGTAGTCTTTTGCAGAGGAAGCTAATTCTGTCTGTTACGGTCCCTTGCTGTTTTTCTTGTTTACGGGCTCAGAGAACGCTTCTCTGTTACCTTCTCTTCCTGTTTTTCTTGCTTATGGGCTCAGAGAACGCTTCTCTGTTACCTTCTCTTCCTGTTTTTCTTGTTAATGGGCTCAGAGAACGGCTCTCTGTTACCTTTTCTTCCTGTTTTTCTTGTTACCAGACTCAGAGAGCGCTTCTCTGTTACCTTCTTCTCCTGTTTTTCTGGCTCCCGGGCTTAGATAAAGCTTCTCTATTACCGTCTCCTCCTATTTTTCTCACTCCCCGGGCTCAGAAGTCCCACTCTGTCCCTTTCCAAAAATAAAATAGGACTGCCCATCAACCGACATCGGTTGACAGACAATCCTTACTCAAAATCAAAAATCAATTTAATAATAATGTGATTATTCCAATGAACAGTACACTGCATAAACACCATGAATCTTGTTTTTTCCAGTTGATTCTCCGAAAAGTAGATCTTTTTATTCCAGATCGATATCCTTTTACATCCATCATATTAGCCATATCCTCTGCTCTATTTATCGAACTAACAAATAAAGGAAGAAAAATTGGCACTAGTGTTTTCATTTGCTGAAATAATGAACCTTCGCCAAACACTGTACCTCTTGCTCTTTGGGCATCCATTACCTTTTGGGTTTCATCTAGTAAATTAGGAATGAAACGTAAGGAGATAGATAGCATGATGCTTATATCATCAATCGGAACTTTTACAAAGCGTAATGGTGATAATAATTTATTTATCCCATCTGTCAAATCGATTGGTTTCGTTGTTAATGTTAAGACCGTTGATAAAAATACCATCATGACAAAACGGCTAAAGATAAAAATTCCATTTATTAAGCCGTACTCTGAAATCGTAATTGGTCCCATAGTTACATATACGTTGCTTCCAGAAGTAAATAGCACTTGTAATACCACTGTGAATAAGATAAGCCAAATCATTGGTCTTACTCCCCGTACATAAGTACGAAATGGAACTTGTGATAAATGCATGATAGAAAATGTGATGAGCCATAAAAATAAATAGGCTTGCCAACTATCTGCTATAAATAGCATCACTATAAGTAAAATGACTGAAATCATTTTTGCCCGAGCATCTAACCGATGAAGCCATGATCCTCCAGGAAAATATCTCCCTAAAATTAATTTATTCATACCAATCCCACCATAACCAAAGCATCTGCTAGCTCATCTAACGTTAGGCATATCTTTGGTAATTTCATTCCTGTTTCCTGTTCAATTTTTATTTGATAGCGCCGAGCCTGTGGCAATTCAAGTCCCCAACTCTCTAGTAAATCTGAATCTGTAAAAATCGTTTTTGTTTTTTCGTATTTTATTATTTTTCCTTGATCCATTAAAATAACACGATCAGCGTATAAAGCTACATCCTCCATGTCATGCGTAACCAAAATGGTAGTTAAGCCTTCTTGTTGATGCCAACTAGAAATGAGAGACATAATTTCTTTTTTTCCCTGTGGATCTAATCCAGCACCAGGTTCGTCTAGAACAAGCACAGCAGGTTCCATTGCTAAAATCCCTGCAATTGCAACTCGTCTTTTCTGCCCCCCCGATAAGGAAAACGGGGATTTTGATAAAATGGATGGCTCTAGCCCCACTAACTCAATCATCTTTTTAGCAGTTTTTTTCGCTTCTTCTAAAGGCACGCCAAAATTCATGGGCCCGAAGCAAATATCTTTTTCCACTGTTTCAGCAAATAATTGGGACTCTGGAAATTGAAAGACCATTCCCACTTGTTTACGAATGTTCCGGATATCCTTTTTAGGATACGGTTGCTTAATGACTGTTTCTCCAATACGTACACTGCCTTTTGTCGGTAGAAGCAAGCCATTTAATATCTTTAACAAGCTAGATTTCCCAGCACCAGTTCTTCCAATGAGCGCTGTAAAAGTCCCTGATTCAATTGTAAGATTTACGGTATTTAATACGTTGGATTTACGGATTGGTCCGAGCTGATAATTTGCTGACACATCCTTTAATTCGATTTGCATATCCATAACACCATTTCTGCTTCTGTCATATATTTTTCTGGAACATTACACTTTCTATTTTTCAATGCATTTCTTAGTTTTTCTGCAAAGGGCTTTTCAAGTGATGAATCGGTGAAAAATAGCTGGGAAGGACTTTCTATTTTCGCTACTTTCCCTTGCTTTATGACCATAACTTTATCTGCATGGGCTGCTTCCTCCATATCATGAGTAATCGATAGGATTGTCATTCCTTTGTTTGTTAACTTACGTATTGTGTCCATTAATTCCTTTCTGCTTCTCGGATCCAACATAACAAAAGCTTCATCCAAAATGAGCACCTTTGGCTGCAATGCAAGCATTCCTGCGATTGCAACTCTTTGTTTTTGACCACCTGATAATTGAGAAGGATCTGCCATCCGATACTCGGTCATTCCAACATCTTCTAATGCCTTATCCACTCTTTCTCTCATTTGTTTATATGGCATATTTATATTTTCCAGTCCGAAAGCAACATCATCCTCTACCGTTGTTCCAATGAACTGATTTTCAGGATTTTGAAAAACGATGCCGATATCCCAAGATACTGATTCTTTCCTTAAAACTGTTCCGTTTATTTTCAGTTGTCCTGCATCAGGTTGAAGCAATCCAACAAGCAAATGAGCTAACGTGGATTTACCACTTCCATTATGACCAATAAGTGCGGTCCATTCCCCTTCTCTTAATTGAAAGGAAACATCTGATATATTGCTCCTGTCCTGTTTTTTATCATATCGAAAGCTTAATCCTTCCACTTCCAAAACAACACCCAAACTAATCCCCCCTATCCCTAAATAGAAAAGTGCAAGTCTCTTAGTGATCAGTAAATTTCTTATCTAATAATGAAAGACATTGCTAAAGACACTACTAGAAATCCATTAACAATAATCAAGTTTTTCACAGCTAAACTAAATGTTTTTGATTTAACTTGGAGTTCATTAAAAATCCGCATATGCTTATATACTGGTAAAATAGCAACTAAGCTTAATAACGCTATTATTGGTAGTAAATGTAGAAAGACTGAAATCAAAATAGCAACAAAAGATCCTACATAAAGCCCGTTATACAGCCATAAGGAATATTTTTTGCCTAGATAAAACGGCAAGGTAAAGCGATGATTCTTAATATCTTCTTCTACGTCACAAATATTATTTGCAAGCATAAGGTTTGCTATCGTAAACATACATGGTAAAGATACAATAATGATTTCTATTATTTTTATCAGGTTAACTTGGAGAAAAATCATTTCCTTTTGCCAAGTCAAAGCGGCAATTCCAACATCAAAGGCATTTACATATACCGTTAGAAAAACGATACCAAATCCCATCGTAACTCCAGAAAACACTTCTCCTAAAGGCATTCTTGATAAAGGAATTGGCCCAAAGGTATACAAAATTCCAATGCAAAAGCATATAAATCCAATTAAAAGTACAAGTAAGTCTGTCTCGATACTAAGCCAGATACCCAACCCTGTTGCCATTAAAAAGAGCGTGAGTATCGTTGCGATAACCGTGCTTTCTTTTATCCCTTCTTGCCCAATCACGTTTTTTTCTTTCCTATATTCATCACTTTTCGCTTTTCGATAATCCATATAGTTATTTATTGCTGTTGTTGTTAAATCAAAGATGAGCATAGAGCTAAAGAATATAAGCGTATTTTTCAAATGAAATGCATCGTATCGGTATAATACAAATAATATCCCGATGAAAAACGGAAAAACACTAGCTATTTTTGTTTGGATTTCTACTAACTTTAAAAATGAACGAATCGACATGCCTTACGCCTCCCTCTTCCTTATTAGTTCGCTATTTCAAATTTATCATTCGTTAAAGTAAATTTATCTTTTAGTCCCGATGTTAAGTAAACCTTCTTATCTTTTGTTACAAAAATAGCTTCCATTCCATCCATTTGTTCTACTGCTTTTAATCCTTCATCTACTCCTTTTATAAATATCGTTGTCGAATATCCATCCCCATCAAACGACTTATCAGAAACAATGGTTATTCCCGCAACATCATTATTTACAGAATAACCTGTTTTAGGGCTAAGAATATGATGATATTTGACACCATCAACTTCCAAATAACGTTCATATATTCCTGATGTTACAATGGATGTATCCGTTTCTTCCATTTTCCCTACCATTTCTCCTCTGTCTGAAAATGGATCCTGAACACCAACTTCCCAAGGCTTTCCTGATGCATTCTTTCCTTTTACATAAATGTTTCCGCCTAAATCGATAATGGCAGATTTCACCCCATTATCCTCTAATACCTTCACAACTTCGTCTGTAATAAACCCTTTTGCAATTCCTCCTAAGTCCAACATCATTCCTTGTTCTGGCAAATAGACGGTTTGCTTCTCTTCATTTAATTCTATCTTTCTATAATTAATAAAAGGGAGGATTTCATCTATCTCTGCTTGAGTCGGCTTTTTTTCATCTGGAAATCCGATATGCCACAAATTAGTAAGGGGACCAATTGTGATATCAAAATCGCCTCCTGAGTATCCACTATAATCTTTTCCTGCTTTCACCAAACGATAGATATCATCTGGTACCTGTACTGGTTTTAAACCAGCATTTTCATTGATTTCGTCAATAATCGATCCTTCTTCATTGACTGTAATTTGACTTGCAAGCAGCTCTATTCGATCGAATACTTGGTTCAATACTTCTTCTTTATCTTTATCAAAGATTTTAATGGTTACTACTGTTCCCATTAAGAATTCCGTTTTTTTATAGGGGGTACTCGTTACCCCTGTGTCTGTATCCTTTTGCTTGCCACAGCCTACTAATAAAAAGAGGGAAAGTAACAAAATCGCCGCCTTTTTTAATTTTTTCATTAAACCCATTCCCTTCTATGAATATCACATTATAGTTATTTACTATTTTATGTTGATTACCTAAAAGCCGCCATTTATTTCAAAATGTGAACTTTTTCACATTTATAACATCGTCATTTTATCATTGCATTCTCTTACTGTCTATCGACTTTTTAGTGTACAAAACCCTGTAAAACAGCTCATTTCCGGATTAATCATTGTCGTAATAGTGTTTATCAGTGACCTTTTAAAATATGGAGAATTTATGACAAAAATCATTCGTTCGTAATTGTTGCAAAAATGTGAACAACCGTAATTTTTAAATGTATACATTCTATGAAGTCCATAGACAGATAAAAACCACATTGTTATATTAGTATTGTTCAAAACTTCACAAGAAAGAAATTAACCAATTAAGGGAGTGAATAGGAAGAATGGACAAAAAAAATATTGTCATAATCGGAGCAGGTTATGCAGGCGTTCATGCCGCAAAAAAGCTTGCTAAAAAGTATAAAAAAGATGATTCGGTTTCCATTACACTTATAGATAGACATTCCTATCATACAATGATGACTGAATTACATGAGGTTGCTGCACACAGAGTAGAACCAGATGCTATTCAATTTGATTTACGTCGTTTATTTAATCGCACAAAGGTGAAATTAGTTACAGACAATGTTAAACATGTTGATTATCAAAGTAAATTAGTAACGACAGAACACGGACAATTTTCCTTCGATTATTTAATCTTGGGAATGGGTGGCGAACCAAATGATTTTGGCACACCTGGAGTACAAGAAAACGGATTTACCCTTTGGTCTTGGGAAGATGCTGTTAGATTAAGAGAGCATATTGAGAAAATCGTTCGTAAAGCAGCTAACGTTCATGACGAAGCTACTAGAAAAGCAATGCTAACCTTTACTGTCTGTGGTTCTGGGTTCACAGGAATTGAAATGGTTGGGGAACTTATTGAATGGAAAGAGAGATTGGCGAAAGACTATAAATTAGACGCAGAAGATATTACTTTATATGTGGTCGAAGCTGCTCCTACTATATTAAATATGCTTGAGCGCAGAGATGCTGATAAAGCAGAAAGCTATATGGTGAAACAAGGCGTTAAGATCCTAAAAAGCTCTCCAATCGTTGAAGTAAAAGAAGATGCTATTGTTTTAAAATCCGGCGAAGAGCTTCCAACCTATACGCTTATTTGGACTGCAGGGGTTCGCGCAAATTCTGATACAAAAGATTATGGTATGTCTGCAGGAAGAGCAGGACGTTTAAAAGTAAATGCTCATATGGAATCAGAAGATTATAAAGATGTATATGTAGTTGGTGACTTAGCATATTTTGAAGAAGAGCCTGGAAAGCCTACTCCTCAAATTGTTGAAGCTGCTGAACAAACTGCTCTAACAGCTGCAAAGAATATCATTGCAGAGATTAGCGGCGGCGAAAAAGAAGCATATAAAGGGAAATACCACGGGGTAATGGTATCAATCGGAGCTAGATACGGTGTTGCGAATTTAAGTGGTATGCATTTAAGTGGTTGGTTTGCAAACTTCATGAAACATATGGTTAATCTATATTATTTCTTTGGCATCGGAAGCGGCTATTATATGTACCAATATGTGATGCATGAGTTTTTCCATACAAAAGATAAACGTAATATATTCCGTGACTTCTTAACACGCTATGGAAATGTTCTTTGGAGTTTACCTTTACGTGTCTTTGTTGCAGGTTTCTGGATAATAGAAGCTTGTGCAAAACTTTGGGGTGAATCTACATGGAAAGATTCTATCTCTAGCTGGTCTAAGGTTCCAAACCTATTCAATGGTCTAGGAGAAGATTCTTGGCTAACAGCTACTAGTGTAAAAATGCCGTTTGAATGGCTACAAACTGCAACAAGCGGTGCGAGTGAAGCCGCTACTTCTACTGACTTTGCGACACCGATTTTAAGCAAAATGCCATTCTGGTTTGAATGGATTATGAAAATCATGCTGCCAACACCAGAAGTTGCACTATTTATGCAAAAAATGATGATCTTTATTGAATTAGCAATTGGATTAGCAATTCTAGCTGGTTTATTCACATGGTTAGCAAATGCTGCGAGTGCTGCTTTCTTAGTAATGTTTACACTAACTGCAATGCTTGGATGGGATAAAGTTTGGGCATTGCCAGCATCAATCGCCTTGATGAACGGATCTGGTCGTACATTTGGATTAGATTATTGGGTTATTCCGTTCCTTCAAAGAAAATTAGGTGACTGGTGGTATGGAAAAGAACGAGCGATTTATAAGGATTATAAGTAATGAAATAATATGCTAGAAACATAGAGAATGCATTATTTTCCATGTTTCTAGCAATCCTCCTGAATCAGTAAAGGAGAAAAAAGAAGCTAATTGAATTTATTCCTTGATCATGTCTAAAAGCTAAGCTTTGAAATTAGTTGATTGCTTTTTGCTCCAAGCTCTTTATTTGACTATAGGGTTTATTCCTTTGAATGAAGAGGAAGATCAAAATTCACTCTATTCTTTTTTGTCCTATACTGATTAATAGGTATCAGTATTTATTTAACCTACAATCAACTTATTTATAGGAAAAATAACATCCGCAAGAATGGAAGTTGAGAATATGACGAAAAATCAACGCCTTGTATATATAGCACTGCTTGCGTCACAAGCTGTAATAATAAGCTTACTAGAACGGGCTATTCCATTTCCATTTGCCTTTGCACCTGGAGCAAAGCTTGGATTAGCAAATATTATTACATGCTTAGCTCTTTACACACTTCCTACAAGAGATGCATTTAAAGTAATTGCGATTCGCCTTTGCTTAGCGACACTATTAGGAGGAACGCTTTCTACCTTTATGTATAGTGCAAGCGGGGCTCTGTTAAGCTTTATTGGCATGTGGAGTGTAAAGCAGCTTGGCACCAAACGAATTAGCTTAATAGGAGTAAGTACCACCGGGGCTATTCTCCATAATATTGGTCAATTAGCTGTTGCAAGCTTTGTTGCACAAACATGGACTGTATTTTTATATTTGCCTATTTTATCCTTTATCGGCATCTTATCAGGAATAGCCATAGGAATACTTGCCAACTATCTAATCACACATGTAGAAAAACTACAATATTATAGAGATTTATCGGAAATAAACGAATCTAGTAATGAAAGAGGTTAGAGTATGCGTGTACATCAAATGTGGGATACGTATCCGGAATTAAAGAATGACTTGTCAAAAGTACTTCAATTAATTGAAAGCAATATTCGTGTTCGTGACAAAGTAGTAGAAAAAACGATTAAAGATTTAATCTATTCAGGTGGCAAATTACTTAGACCTGCTTACTCCCTGCTTTGTTCACAAGTAGGTCCTTCTAAAGACAAAAACCGCGCGATAGCAGTTGCAGCTGCATTGGAAACATTGCATATGGCTACATTAATCCATGATGACGTTATTGATGAATCACCTACACGGCATAATATTCCCACAATCCATGCTCATAATGGAAATAAGTTTGCCATCTATGCAGGTGATTATCTATTCTGCGTTTGTTTTACGATTTTATCTAAACACGCAACGTCTCTATCTCATTTAGAATTTAATGCTCGCAGCATGGAAAAAATTTTAAGCGGAGAATTAGATCAATTAAATGCCCGATATCAATCTAAAGTGACGGTTAAAAATTACTTAACAAGAATCTCTGGAAAAACTGCCCAGCTTTTTGCTGTAAGCTGCTATTCCGGTGCTATAGAAAGTGAAGCTAGCCGACCACTCGCTATGAACGCTTGGAATATGGGACATTATATCGGCATGGCCTTTCAAATTATGGATGATATTCTAGATTATAAAGGAGATAGCTTAACATTAGGCAAGCCTGTGTTGGCAGATATTAAACAAGGTCATTATAATTTGCCGCTCATTTATGCAATTCAAGCGAATCCTAAAGAACTGATTCCTATTTTAGATAAAAAAGACGCGTTGACTGATGAGGATATGCAACAGATTTCTGAACTTATTTCTAAATATAAAGGGGTAGAAAAAGCAGAGCTCCTTGCTAAAAAATATACTGAAAAAGCAATCAAACAACTTAATAAATTACCTGATGGAGATTATAAACAGCATCTTTATGCCATTACAAATAGTTTATTGAAACGGAAAGTGTAATCTTTCTAAAAAATCCGAGCCTTTCTATCCAAGTTGATTATAGATTGGACTCGGATTTTTTCTGTTAAAGGGCAACTATTAGCTTGTATACTTATCTTTAAATTCCCAAAATCCCGGAATACTTTCTAAATCATATTGATAAGCAGACTCTATTAGCATGATTTTCAGTTCTTGTGAAAGATCCGTCCTGTCATTCGGATTTGTCCTATTCATTAGTTTATTGACCTTTGGCTCAAACAGCTTAATTAATTCCATTAACATTTCAGGATCTACTTTTGCTCTTTTTACGATTGTATACATATCTGTCATTTGCCATTTTCCTTTCGTTGATTTGGTTTCATTTCGTTCCATTCCTTCAGAAGCTGATCTATTTTTTTGTCTAATCGAAGCAGAACAAATAATGATAATGTTAAGGGAAAACCAAAGTTACTGATCATTGTCATCCATTGAGTCATATCTATCAATTCCATCCACCTTCCTCCTTCCGTTCATAAATGAAAGAATTCGTTGTAAAGCTACTTTTCGTGTTTTTGAAACATATTGTTGCGATGTACCAATTGTTCGAGCAATTTCTGTATCCGTTAATTTATATAGATATGCATAGGTTAGAATGTCTCGTTGTGAAGTGGTCAAACTAAGAATGGCTGAATAAATCATCTTATCTGCAATATACTCCTCCACACTTGCTCGCAAGACCTCCTTCTCCACCATCCTTTCTATTTCAGCCTCTTTATCATATAGAGTAATGTCCTTCTCTCCCCCAGCTTCCCTTTCAGCAAGTATTAACGGAAATCTTTTCTGATACATTGTTAAGTTTTTATTAAAATTAATGGTGCTATACTCCATGGAAGAAGTAATATACGCAGTAAATCGAATGGTAAAAAAATGCTTTTTAAAGGCTTCATCCAGCTTTTCTTTATTTTCCTTTGTTGGGAATTCTATCGCCTTTTTTAATAGAAGTAAATTTATCTTTTTTTCCAAAAAGCTTTTTACAATTGGATTGCTTAATAATGATTTATTATCCTGCAAGAACGCGGTAAAAGCCTCTGATTGAAAAGAACGGCATTCCTTCATACTCAAGCCTCCCAAAAGGAACATATGTTCTGTTTTTGTTGTAAAAAAAGGGACTAATCTTCATTAGCCTCTTTCTATTCATATATGCTATTTCTACCTCCTTCTATATTATAAAGAAAGATTTATCGTAAAAATAACAACCACTTGTCCTAATTTCATTTAATCGATTACGGATAACTTAATATCAAAGATAACATTGTATGTATTCTCTTCCAATACGACAAAAGTCCAATTTTTTGCTAAAATCGATGTAAAGGAATGAAAGGATTCCTTCGATAAAGTGATTGTTCCCAATACTTCTCCTCGGTCCTCAAAGTCTCTTCCCTCTACTAATTGATATTTTAATGATAAAAGTCTTTTTAACGTTCCCTTTGTTAAAAAGGTTATTTCATATTCATCTGCAATAATCGCTTTTACGCCTGTCTTATTTTTTTCATAATAGGAGAAAAGTGTTTCCCAATCAGGCAAACCATTACCACAGCTTTGAAAAAAAATAAGATCCTTGCTTTCCAAAGCCTGTATAATCGCTTCTTCCTTATATCCATTACTTTTTACTTGTTCCAGCATTATCGCATAATTCAACGCTACTTTTACCACAAAAAACCTGCTCCCTTCACATTTCATATTGATTTCAAAACGAGAAAAAGATAAATTGATAGAAAGACTTTTATTAAACAGCCTTCTTTTTACTATTGAATAGTTTAAGTATAATCTATTTTAAAAGGAGTGAGGAAGAATGATTAAACAAAATCCATTTGTTCCATTTAGCATTGCAATGGTTACCCCGTTTGATGATAAGGAAAATCTCTCATTAAGCGGTATTTATTCTTTAATAGATTACTATAAAAAAAATCAGGTTCCTGCACTGCTTATCAGTGGTTCAACAGGAGAGCAGCATTCGATGTCCATCGAGGAACGCATAACCCTCTTACGAGAAGCACGGTTAGCTGGAGAAGAAAAGCTCCTTCTTATCGGAGGAGTTGCTGCTGTAAGAACATCTGACGCTATTCGATTGGCGGAAGCTGCCCAACGAGAAAATCTAGATGGAATTATGCTAGGGTTTCCTCCTTATTTACGAATGAGCCAAAGAGAAGCAGCTGAATACGTGAAAAAAGTGTGTGCTGTGACTGATTTACCAATTATGCTCTATAATAATCCATCACGTACTGGATTTAACTTAGAATTAACTACTTTATACGATTTAGTAGAGTCCTGCCCGCAAATCCAAGCTTTAAAGGAAGCAGGTAATCCTAGCAATGCACCTCTAGTAAAAAATAAGCTTGGTCCTTCCTTCTCCGTGTTAACTGGATTCGATATTCATCTTTTAGATAATATGCAAAACGGTTATGACGGAATCACTAGTATAATAGGAAATATTTTTCCAAAAGAAATACAACAAATTGTTCAATTGGGAAAAAATAATGAATGGAAACTTGCAGAAGACCAATTGTCTAAACTACTGCCAACCATGCATACCATCTTAGAAATAGGAACACTGCGAGCCATCAAATATGTACTAACAGAAAATAATATTAATGCAGGAATATGTAGAGAGCCACTATCCATTTTGAGTAAACAAGAAAAGGCATCATTAAGCGATATTTTTAATAAAGGAGAGGTACGATGAAAAAGTACAGTAAATTCCTCCTATTATTAGCCTTATTGATTTTAGCCTCTTGTAGCAATAATGGAGAAAATACCTCTTCCTCTAAAAAAGAAACGTTTTCTTTAACGATCTCTGCAGCAGCAAGCATGCAAGATTCATTAAATACGATCAAGAAGAAATTCGAGGAGGAACATCCAGACATTACATTAACCTTTAACTTTGGTTCATCAGGAGCTTTGCAGCAACAGATTGCTCAAGGAGCACCGGTTGATTTATTTTTCTCAGCTGCACAGGATAAGCTAGATCTTTTGGTTGACGATGGACTGATTAAAGAGTCCGATCATATCGACTTAGTAAAAAACAATTTAGTTCTGATTACAAATAAACAATCTAATGTAACGATTAATCGTTTCGCTGATCTTGAAACATTAGATAAGGAAAAAATCGCCATCGGCATACCAGAATCAGTACCCGCAGGAAATTATGCGAAAGAGACGCTTCAAACTCTTCACATATGGGAAAAAGTACAGGAGAATATCATTACCGCAAAAGATGTTCGTCAAGTATTGTCATATGTTGAAACAAACAATGTGGCAGCAGGGATTGTTTATGGAACAGATGCAAAGACATCTGATTCTGTAGAAGTCGTTGCCACTGCGGAGGAATCAAGTCATTCCCCGATTGTCTATCCGATTGGCATCATCAAGGACAGCAAAAATTACGAGGCAGCAAAAACGTTTTATGACTATCTGCAAACACCAACTAGTTTAAAGGTTTTCGAGGAAGATGGATTTATTGTTAACTAAAGAGGAATGGTCAAATTTTTGGTCCCCCCTCTGCCTATCCTTACAAGTTTCTCTGGTTGCCACTATTGTCGTCATAGTTAGTGGCACAATACTTGCTGCCAAGTTAGCCAGAAAAAAATTTAAGGGAAAGGCATTGCTTGAAACTTGTTTACTTTTGCCAATCGTTCTTCCTCCAACTGTTACTGGTTTCCTACTACTCGTTCTGTTTGGTAGAAATAGTATCCTCGGTAAAGTAATCGAATGGATCTTTCATCAGCCTGTCATTTTTACATGGTGGGCTGCAGTAATTGCTGCATTTATCGTATCCTTTCCTTTAATGTATCAATCAGCTAAAGCAGGATTTATTCAAATTGATCGCTCAATCGAGGAGGCAGCACGAGTCGATGGGGCAAATGAATGGAAAGTACTCACATCCATTTCCATTCCACTTGCTTCCCACTCTATCCTTTCTGGAAGTATCCTTAGCTTTGCCAGAGGGCTAGGAGAATTTGGGGCCACCTTAATGTTTGCAGGGAATATTCCTGGAAAAACACAAACCTTGCCTACCGCTATTTATGTTGCTATCGATAATGGAAATATGCGAATGGCTTGGATTTGGGTACTATCCATCACGATTATTTCTTTTATAATGCTAGCTTTGTGCCAGCCGAAGCAACGATAATCTTTTCCTTTGACAATGTATTTCCTTATAAAGTAGTGTTAATACTTCTTACTGCAGAGGACATATTATGAAAGCAACAGACAAGCATATCATTTGGCACTTTCCCTCTCTCTGTTTTAATCTAAAATGGACAATAATCCACATTTTTGTGGAATTAAGGAGATGATTTTGTATGAAAATTACGTATCATGGTCAATCCACTATTGAAATTAGTACAGAAGGAAAATCATTGGTTATTGATCCGTTTATTAGTGGCAATCCTTCCGCAGTTTCTAAAGTGGAGGAAATGAAAGTAGATGCTGTTCTTTTGACACATGCTCATATGGATCATATTCTCGACGCTGCACCAATCGCTAAAGCAAATAATGCCCCGGTTGTCGCTAATCCAGAATTAGCTGCCTATATGTCATGGAAGGGCGTGGAAACAATTGGGATGAATATCGGAGGAACACTGGATTTAGAATTTGCAAAAGTGAAAATGACACATGCATTCCACAGCTCAGGGATTATTGATGAAGAAAATAAAAACATCTTATATGGCGGAATGCCAGCTGGATATATTATTGAAGCAGAGGAAAAAGTGTTGCATCACGCTGGAGACACTGGACTATTTGGCGATATGAAAATGATTGGGGATCGTCATAATTTAGATGTTGTTTTCCTACCAATCGGAGACCATTTTACAATGGGAACTGAAGATGCACTACAAGCAGCCGAATGGTATCAAGCAAAACTAATTATTCCTATTCATTACAATACATTCCCTGTTATTGAACAAGACGCAAAAGCATTTGTCAACAAGCTTGAAGAACTTGGATTTAAAGGGAAAGTATTAGAGTTAGGTGAGACCTTCGAATTATAAGAAAACGGAGGCGCCGTACAAACTGGAAGAACTTCGACTGATATAAAGGAAACACGATGAGCGTTAGTGAATCGATGTTGACTTATCGTGGGGAGAAGATCTGAAAGTTTGCTAGGCGGTATTCGCTGGAGCTAGACAATAAGATAAGCGGAGAGCACCCGGTTAGGGGCGTGTAGGCTTCAGAAAATTTCTACTTTCTTAACAGTTAATAAAAATATTTTAGTAAGAAGTCCAGCCTTCATCAGCTGCGATGTTCCTGCTGATTTAATTTGCGCTTATCACTTTCTATATGTACATCTAGAAACCTTTAATGTCTCCAATTAACAGCAAAATCAATTAAAATATTTGAACATGTACAAAGACATGCCTTGTTTTATAAGCTAGTTTTTTCTTCTGACTTCCTATATGATCACCAACAGCATATTTATCAGACTTTAAAGAATGTGAATAAAGAAGATTTTGAGTATGCACTAGTAGATTCACACATCAACCGAAATCTTCCTATCAGTTATCAGGCTAATGCAATTGTCGGGATGATTAGGGAGTGGTTCAAGGGGGATTTTGGTATCCTTGTGAATATATGGCGGAACAATTATTAGCATTTATTCATAGTAACCAGTCACCCCCATCAAAAATCAAGATATTAAACTAATTTCATTAGATTTGACACCAAAGAAGGCTGATATCGCGCAAATAAAAGGGATATCAGCCTAAGTTTTGGCTTTTATTATCCAAAACTATTGCATTATCAGCATAAGTTTCGTTTTTTCAGTCAATGTTTCATTTTATCAGCCAAATCTTCTCCTTTATCAGCCATTGTTTCATTTTATCAGCCAAATCTTCTCCTTTATCAGCCATTGTTTCATTTTATCAGCCAAAACTCCTCCTTTATCAGCCATTGTTTCGTTTTATCAGCCAAATCAATCCCAAATAACAAAAAGGCCGTCCATTAAGGACAGCCCCTATTATTTATTACATTACTTTACTTTCTTCTTCCCATTGAGCAATTTCTTTTACTCTTGCTTCCACTTGTTCTGGAGTAAGACCATGATGTTTAACATAGAAGTTTCTTGGATGCGTACGGCACTCGTGGCTACAGCTTCTCATATACTTCTCTTCATTTTCTTCACTGCAAAGCATTTTGCGGTTACACTCTGGGTTTGCACAGTTTACATATCTCTCGCATGGCTCACCAGTAAAGAAGTCACGTCCAACGATAACATGCTCTTTTTGATTGACTGGCACACTGATTCTTTGGTCGAACACATAGCATTGACCATCCCAAAGCTCGCCTTGTACTTCTGGATCTTTACCGTAAGTCACAATTCCACCATCTAATTGACTTACATCTTCAAAGCCCTCTTTCATTAACCAGCCAGAGAACTTCTCACATCTTACTCCACCAGTACAGTAAGTAAGAATTTTCTTACCTTCTAGCATCTCTTTATTTTCTTTAATCCATTGTGGCAGTTCTCTAAATGTTTCAATCTCCGGCTTAATAGCACCTCTAAAATGACCAAGATCATATTCATAATCGTTACGAGCATCAATTACGATTGTATTTGAATCTTGCATTTGCTCATAGAATTCTGTTGGTTTTAAGTGCTTACCAGTTAATTCAAGTGGATCTACATCATCTTCTAAGCTTAAGTTCACTAATTCTTTTTTATGGCGAACATGCATTTTCTTAAAAGCATGTCCATCCACTTCATCAATTTTAAAGATAGTATCACTAAAGCGAGGATCCTGTCTCATCGCTTCCATATACTTATCTGTTTGCTCTACCGTACCAGAAACTGTTCCATTAATCCCTTCATGGGAAATAAGAATACGACCTAATAATCCAAGCTCTTTACAAAAAGCTAAATGCTCTTGTGTTAACTCTTCCGGATTTTCAATCGGTACATATTTATAATAAAGTAATACTCGATATTCACTCATTATTTCAACACCCTATTCCTTCTAAAATTATCTATAATAACTATACACCAATTGTGCTAATAGTAAAAACCAATCGCTTCTTTATAAAATCACAAACAAACAGAAAGAGACTTCACCCATTGAAATCTCCCCCTGCTTAAAATTAAAGTTAAAATAATTATAATGTAATACGAAATAAAAAGAAAGATGCAGATTTTACCTAGTATATATTCCATTCGGTATTTATCCTATACATTCTAGCATAAAAATATACTTCCTGCCTATCTAGAAATAGAAAAAAACAATCCCCTTCCATCAAAAAAGGTACCCACTAAATGAGTACCTCGACACCACTATCATTTCCAGTATATTACTCTCCCCCTTCTATCACTATCGTTTGAAAATGCAACGCACAGCCATATTTAGATTGTTGAAAAATTTGCTCTAAGTAAGATTGTACTTCCGTTACATTTAACGCTGACTCTACCTGAATGTTTGCCTTTATATTATTTAGAATCTCTACATCTGTTTGAACTTTAGCATCCTGATAATTTTCAAAAAAAGCACGGACATAGTTTATTTGTCCACATAGAAACTGGATAGTATATTGATTCATTTTTTCTCACACTTTAAGCCGAGACATCCGAATCATTTTTTTGTCCTCCATAGCTTACTGCATTGGCTTTATTTGCTGCTATGACAAATGGCAAATAGACAAGAGTAGAGACGGCCAGACACACAAATCCAAGCAATAACGCGATATAATTTCCGCCTGTGCCCAGGAAGGCAATTAACGGTCCTGGTGTAGTCCACGGCACAGAATAGGCAATTGGCGGGATTAATCCAGATACAATGGCAACATATCCGATAATAATATTAATGGCAGGGACAAGAATAAACGGCACGATTAAAATCGGATTCAATACTACTGGCAAACCAAAAATAACTGGTTCATTAATATTAAATATTCCTGGCGCAATCGATAATTTACCAATATCTCTGTAATCCTGTCTTTTCGCAACAATAAAGATAGCAATTAGTAGTCCAAGTGTCATTCCAGAGCCGCCATAGTTCGCAAAAGCATCATTAATCGCCCAAGTTACTGGATATGGAGCTCCCCAAGCAGTCCCATGCTCCGCAACAAAGTTAAGGTTTTCTAAATTCGCCTCTGCAAACATTGCTTCACGAATAGCAGCAATCGTGTTGGGACCATGAATACCGAATACCCATAAAAGGTTGGAAACAATCGCTAATATAACAAGAGAAACGATATTTGTACCTAGACTTTTTAATGGTGTCTGAATTGCGGCATAAATAAATCCGTGCAGGCCATCTGGATAAATAGCATTTATTAAAGCGTTTACAATAGCGAACAAAACAGTAATAATAATAATTGGGAATAACACCTTAAAAGAACGAGAAACAGCTGGAGGAACAGAATCAGGCATATTAATTTGAAGCCTTTTCGATTTAGATAATTTACTGAAAAGTTCTCCAACTAACAACCCTACAATTAATGCAACAAATAATCCTTGTGCACCGACCCATTGAGTCGTTAAGAAATTTGCCCCATCTACATTTGTATATGGTGGGTATATAATAAAAAATACAGAAAGACCAGTAAGTCCACTTAATAATTCATCTGCTTTGAGAGAGATCGCCATATTTCTGGCAACGAGGAAGACAATAAACATGGATAAAATATTAACTGATCCATTTAGAACCGGCGAGAAAACAGATTGTAAATCTGCTAAATTGGGAAATAATTTATGCAAAAATAAAATTTTAGCTATAAAGCCATCTGGAGCTAAAACAGCAAAATTTAGTAAGACAATTAATGAACCTGCAAGTGTAATAGGAAAAGATAGAATAAATGCATCACGGATTGCAACTATATGCCTTTGTGAGTTTAATTTTGCTGCAACTGGCACTAATGTTTTCTCCGCAAACTTCTCAAAAGCGGCCATAAAACCCATTGTAAAACTCCCCCCAAATAAATGTCATTATATTCACAGTTAGAAACTGTTTTATTTTGCAGGCATATCTAGTTGCAAATTGCATATCCATTAAGCTATTAATTCTAACGCCCTTTCTAATACTGCCTTTCCATTCATCGTGCCATATGCTCTCATATCGATTACTTCCACTGGTACTCTTCCAGCTATAATCTCTTCTACCTGTGGTTTTTGGTAACGAACCTGTGGTCCTAATAAAACGACATCTACTTCATGAGCAACTTTTTGACATTCTGACACTGGCAACGCGAAAATTTCTAGCTCTACCCCTTTCTCCTTTGCCGCATCATTCATTTTATTTACCAATAAGCTAGTGGACATTCCTGCTGCACATACTAATAGCAATTTCTTCATTTTATTCCCTCCCTATTTTTCATAACCAAAACATCATATTCCGCCTTCCTTCTAAATTGTATACGCTTTCAAATATAATACAATAAAAAATAAACACTTAGTATCTTTTTTCTTCAGTAGGAATTTGTTACATTTTAGTCACAACCTGTTTTATACTAAATGGTGAATATAGGAAAACTATCTTTTAGAGTAGGAGGGAAAAATTTGTTCACAAATGAAATGATCCAATCCTTTAATGATTTGGAAATGCTACTCTATAACTATGTTACAAAAAATATTGAAAAGGTTATTTACATGCGCATTAGAGAATTATCTGACGAAACACACGTCTCCACTTCTAGTATTTTAAGGTTTTGCCGAAAACTAAACTGTGATGGTTTTTCCGAGTTTAAGATTAAATTAAAATTATATTTAGATAGAAATGAACAAGAAAACTTAAAATCAACAAAATACTATCTTTCTGAGTTTTTGGAACGGACAATGAAAGGGAACTTCGAAACGTACATACACGAAACAGCTGAAATGGTAATCAAATCAAATAAAGTTATTTTCGTAGGAACAGGCAGTTCTGGAATTTTAGCAGAGTATGGAGCAAGATACTTTTCCAGCTTAGGAAAATTTTCTACTTTTATTAAAGACCCCTTTTATCCGATTAACAGTAAAGAATTAAAAAACAGTACAGCCATTATCTTATCTGTTTCTGGTGAAACGGATCATACACTGCATCTTGCAAATCAATTAAAATTAGAAGGCTGCAACATCATCAGTATCACCAATAGCAAAAACTGCCAATTAGCAAAAATTTCCGATATCAACATTGCCTATTATGTTACAGAAGTTTATATAGGAGAATCGAATATTACATCCCAATTACCGGTAATGTATATACTAGAGGAAAGCGCTCACACTGTAAAAAAGAACAGTAAAAAAAATACTACAGAACTGGAGGCATAAGATTAGAGGATTGACCAAAACAGCTTAAGATAGACCCAAACAATTATACGCAATGCCGACAAAAGATTCATATAATTGTTTGGGCTTTTTTTAAAGTATTCCAGGAAGTTTGTCGCTATTACTACCTACGTCCCATAACATACACTTCTCTTTCCATAGGGAAAGTTTATATTTGAATAGTTGGCGGTGGCTGTTCTAGCCAACTATTTTCAATCATCAAATCTTCCCCATCTTTTGCATATTGAGCTATTTCCATGGACAGTCTTTCATAATTGAGCAAAAGGTCACTTCTTTGACTAGCGCCTCCTGCTAATGCGTAGTTTCCAACTCCTGTAGCACTTAATAAGCTAATATGGAACATCATTAATTTATCTGAAAATGTACGTACCTTAGAATCAGTAACTCCTATATCCGATGAATTTGGACTTTGTATTCCTTCATCCACTAAAGCATCCATGAATAATTTTAAATGCTTTTGGGAAATATCCTTTCCTCTTAACATATATGCCCGTACATCTTTATTTGTGGTAGTTTGAGCAAAGGCTAATGTAATCTTCACTCCCAAATTGTTCGTCTGAGTATTCATAAAAAGATGGGAAACTGAACTGACCTAGCCAAATGAGACATATATAAAACACCTATCCATATTAAATTTAACACTTTTTCATTAATTTGATATTGGTTCTTTACTGGAAATAGTTCAGGCACTT